>JAYRPK010000276.1:0-1600 GCA_041911195.1 Novosphingobium sp.
CTACCGGGTCGGCGACGCAGGCGGTTTGGGCATCGTCGGCGCCTTCGATCTCGTCGTGGCGAGCTACCTCTTCAACTATGCGCAAACCCGAGCACAGCTCCTGGTCTTCGCCCGCGCCATCTACGCCAACCTGAAACCCGGAGGGCGGCTCGTCGGCGTGAACGACAATCCGCGCACATCGCTCGACCGCTATACCTCCTACGCGGCTTACGGTTTCCTACGCGAGATCGAACGACCGCGGCGCGAAGGTGCCCGAATTCGCTACTCTTTCTTCAGGCCGGACGGCACGAGCTTCGGCTTCGATAATTTCTGGCTGGCGCCGCAAACCTACGAAGAGGTCTTCGCCGAGGCGGGCCTTGCCGGCTTTCGCTTCGTCGACGCCATTGCGTCCTCGTCGAAGGGCGAGGACTGGAGCGAGTTCCTACGCGATTGCCCGATCACCGGGGTCGAGGCGCACCATCCCGGCTAGACCAGACTCGTGGCCACAGGCAGGACAGCAACAGCGCCACCAGCAGCCCTCCTCCCGCCGCCACGAAGGCGAAGCGATAGCCGGCGAGAAAGCCAGCCATACCGGCAAATCCTTCGGCACCACGGGCCTGCAGCGCCGTCAATACCGAGGCTCCGCCCACGACGCCCAGGGTTCGCGTCAGCAGCGAAAGACTGCCGGCGACACCGCGGTCGCGCGGCGGCAGGGTTGCGGTCACGATGTCCGTGTAGGCGACCGTGAGCAGACCCTGCCCGATCCCTTCGAGCACCAATAGGGATGCCACAAGCAGCACGGGCGTATCGATGCCGGTGAAGCCCAGCGGCAACAGGCCCAGCCCCACAAACGCCACGCCGGCAAAGACGGTGGGGCGCTGGCCGATGCGGCGGACGAGAAAGGCGGACAGAGGTGCGCCGGCCAAGCTCCCAGCGAAGGCCATCGCAAGCACGATGCCGCTGCCCACTGCCGTCAGCTTGAGCACGTTCGTCAGGTAGTAGGGCGTCAGCAGCAGGATCGAAAAACCCGCCAGATTGGCGAGCACATTGAGGACATTCGGAACGGCAAAGCGCGCGTCGGCGAACAGTGCGGGCCGGATGATCGGCTCGGGCACGCGGCTTGCGTGGCGCACATAGAGGGCCAGCAGGATCAGTGCGATTGCCAGAAGGCCGAGCGCCCAGGCCCCCGCGACTTCGCGGCGCTGCGAGAGCACCAGCGACAGGAGCAGCGTGCTCATGCAGGACGCCAGCAGGACGGCCCCCAATGCATCGAATGGACGTGCATCCGGCTTCGGCGATGGCAATAGGCCGGTCAACGCCAACGTCACGAGCGCAATGGGCACGCGGATCCAGTAGACGGCCGGCCAGCCCCAGACCTCGACCAGCACGCCCCCCAGGAAGGGGCCAACGGCCGCGGCCAGTGCCATGGCACTGGCGAAGCCCGCCAGGGCCTGGGTGCGCTGGCTTTCGGGGAAAAGCGAGGTGGCGAGCGCCGGCGTACAGGCGAGCGCCAGCGCCGTGCCGATCCCCTGGCCGGCCCGCGCCCACAGGAACAACGGCCAATCGGGCGCCGCGGCGCAGGCCGCGCACCCAACGGCGGAAATGAGGAGACCGATACGGA
>JAYRPK010000277.1:0-5366 GCA_041911195.1 Novosphingobium sp.
AGCTGTGGGTTGTGGTTGCGGAACGAGCCGGGGTGGATTTGCATGACGAGGCCGTCGTCCATGCTCATGCCCGCCATTTCGGTAAGCATCTGGGCCCGGAACAGTTCCGCTTCGGCGGCGGTGAACACGCCCGCGCTGACCTTGCGGAACAGCGCCTCGGCCTCGCCCGGCGCAAGGTCGGCGGTTTGCGCGGTGGGATGGCCGTGGTCCGTCGAAGTTGCGCCCATCGCGGCGAAGAAGGCCCGGCGCTTGCGGTGGGCGGCGAGATAGCCCGGCCAGGCGTAGCAGTCCTCACCGGTGAGTTCGGACAGTACGAGCAGGTTGTCGCGAAAGCCCTCGAACTCCGGATCTACCACCGGATCGGGTCGGTAGGCTGTGATCACCCGCCCCGGCCAGCCGCTGTCCCGGATCGCCTGGTGATGGCGCAGATCGTCGAGCGGGCTTTCGGTCGTGGCGATGACTTCGATGTTGTAGCGCTCGAACAGCGCACGGGGCCGGAAAGGATCCGTCGCCAGGGCTTCGGTGATGTGGTCATAGTAGCGGTCGGAGGTTTCCACCGACAGTTGCACATCGATCCCGAAGCTCTCGGCGAAGACCCAGTCGAGCCACATGCGGCTCGGCGTTCCCCGGAACAGGTGATAGCGCTCGGCGAAAAGTCGCCAGCTCTCACGCGGGTCCGCATCCGAATTGCCGATGCCCAGCGCCGCCAGGCTCACGCCCTGCGAATAGAGCATGCGAAAGACATAGTGGTCAGGGTGGAGCAGAAGCTCGGCGGCATTGCCGAAAGGCGCATCGCTGGCCCACCATGCGGCATCGGTGTGGCCGTGCGGACTGACGATGGGCAATTGCGCGACGCTTGCGTAGAGCGAGCGAGCGATCTCCCGGGCGGCGGGTTCGGCCGGCAGCAGTCGGTCGGGGTGCAGGACCAGGGGGCGGACCAAGAGCCTTACCTAGCCCCGCGCATAGCGCTGCCGCTTGGCCTCAAGGGCACGGCGCGCTTCGGCGATGGCCTGTTCCTCGGTGGCGAAAAGCAGGGAATCGAGCACCGCGCTCAGATGGGTGCGCATGGCCGCGCGGGCAGCATCCGGACTGCGCGTGCGCAAGGCTTCCAGGATGGCGCTATGCTCGTCCACCACCGGCTTGATGTTCGCCGAGCGGGCAAGGGCATGGAGTTGCGCACTCTCGGGCGAGGTCCGTCGCAGGTCCCACAGGTGCTCGATGGTCTCCAAGACCGCATTGTTTCGCGTCGCCTTGGCGATAAGCAGGTGGAAGTCGCGATCGGCTTCCTCGGCGCCGCTCTTGTCCTGGTTTTCACGCGCGATGTCCCGGATCAGGTCTTCCAGCTTGGCCAGTTCCTCCTCGGTGATCTGC
This sequence comes from Novosphingobium sp., assembly GCA_041911195.1. Taxonomy (GTDB): domain Bacteria; phylum Pseudomonadota; class Alphaproteobacteria; order Sphingomonadales; family Sphingomonadaceae; genus Novosphingobium. The sequence continues at coordinate 1,372 of JAYRPK010000277.1, forward strand.
GAAGCCGCGAGGCTCGCCGCCTCGCCCTCGAACAGCAGGCGCGCCTCGGTCAGCTCGAAGCCGGTGATGTTGAAGCCGGGAACCTCCTCCTTGCCGGGCAGCCGCAGGACATAGGCGCCCGAGCCGACGCGAACTTCGACCAGCCCCTGCACTTCCAGCGCAATGATGGCTTCGCGCACCGTCGGGCGGCTGACGTCGTATTCCGCCGCCAGTTCACGTTCCGCCGGCAAGCGCGAGCCGATCGGGTACCGGCCGCCCGCCAGTTCAGCCATCAGCTTGCGCGCCAGTTCCTGGTATAGCCGGTCCTGGCTGGGCGAACTGGCCATGAAAATCACCTCTTGCAATTTGGTCTTACCAATTGCTATTAGATTGGCAGGCCAATGGCCTCCCGTCAAGATAAAGGGACGATGCCTCCGATGAAAATTTCCGCAGCAAGGGTGATCGTCACTTGCCCCGGGCGCAATTTCGTGACGCTCAGGATCGAGACCGACCAGGGCGTCTACGGCATCGGCGACGGCACCTTGAACGGGCGCGAGCTTTCGGTCGTGGCTTATCTGGAAGAGCACGTCATCCCCTGCCTGATCGGCATGGACCCGCGCAATATCGAGGACATCTGGCAATACCTCTACCGGGGCGCCTACTGGCGACGCGGCCCCGTCACCATGCGCGCCGTGGCCGCGGTCGACATGGCGCTGTGGGACATCAAGGCGAAGATGGCCGGCATGCCGCTCTACCAGCTGCTTGGCGGGCGTAGCCGCGATCGGGTGATGGTCTATGGCCACGCCAATGGCTCCGACATCGCCGAGACCGTGGATGCCGTCGGCCACTACATCGACATGGGCTACAAGGCGATCCGCGCGCAGACCGGCGTGCCAGGGATCAAGGACGCCTATGGGGTCGGGCGCGGCAAGCTTTATTACGAACCTGCCGACGCCGCGCTGCCCAGCGTTACCGGCTGGGATATCCGCAAGAGCCTCAACTACGTGCCCAAATTGTTCGAGGAACTGCGCAAGACATACGGCTTCGACCACCATCTGCTGCACGACGGCCACCATCGCTACAGCCCGCAGGAAGCGGCCAATCTCGGCAAGATGCTGGAGCCTTACCAGCTGTTCTGGCTGGAGGACGCAACGCCCGCCGAGAACCAGGAAGCCTTCAAACTGATCCGCCAGCACACCGTCACGCCGCTGGCCGTGGGTGAGATTTTCAATACCATCTGGGACGCCAAGGACCTGATCCAGAACCAGCTGATCGACTATATCCGCGCCACCGTGGTCGGTGCCGGCGGGATCACCCACCTGCGCCGCATTGCCGATCTCGCCAGCCTCTACCAGATCCGCACCGGCTGCCACGGCGCGACCGACCTTTCACCCGTCACCATGGGCTGCGCGCTGCATTTCGATACCTGGGTGCCCAATTTCGGCATCCAGGAATACATGCGGCACAGCGAGGAAACCGACGCGGTCTTCCCGCACGACTACAGCTTTGCCGACGGCCACCTGTCCTGCGGCGAGACCCCCGGCCACGGCGTCGACATCGACGAGAAGCTGGCCGCGAAATATCCCTACAAGCCCGCCTACCTGCCGGTCGCCCGGCTGGAAGACGGGACGATGTGGAACTGGTAGGCCATGGCGCGGGCCGTCGTCTGCGGCGAGGGCATGATCGAGCTGTCGCGCGAAGGCGGCCTCTGGCGGCTGGGCCATGGCGGCGACACGCTGAACACCGCGATACACCTCGCGCGGACGGGGCTCGATACGGCCTATCTGACGGCGCTGGGCCGCGATCCGTTCAGCCAGGAGCTCAGAGGCAAATGGGCAGCCGAGGGCCTCGACACCTCGCTGGTGCTCACCCACCCCACGCGGGGGGCCGGGCTCTATGCGATCACCACCGATGCAGCCGGCGAGCGCAGTTTCACCTATTGGCGCAGCGACAGCGCCGCGCGCGAGATGTTCGCACTGGACGCGGTCGATGCGGCGATGGCGCAAGCGGAATGGGCGCAACTCTTCGCCTTTTCGCTGATCACCATGGCCATCCTACCCCCCGAAGGCCGCAAGCACTTGCTCGATCTCGCTTCGCTTGTCCGTGCTAATGGCGGCCGAGTGGCCTTCGACGGCAACTATCGCCCGCGACTGTGGGACAGCGCCGATGAAGCCCGCGCCGCACGCGATGCCGCGATCGCCGTTGCCGACATCGGCCTGCCGACGCTGGAGGACGAGATCGCACTTGGCGCAGTGGACCCCGCGCAGGTGGCCGCCCACTGGCAGGCGCTCGGCTGCGCGGAAGTGGTGGTCAAGCTGGGTGCCGAAGGCTGCCTCCTGCCCGATGGGGCCATTGTGCCGCCGCCCGAAGTGCTGGAACCGGTCGACACCAGCGGTGCGGGCGATGCCTTCAACGCCGGTTACCTTGCGGCGCGGCTGCAGGGCGAAGGTTGCGGGGCTTCCGCGCTTGCCGGGCACCGGCTGGCCGGCTGGACGATCATGCGGCCGGGGGCGATCCCGGCGCTGGATTCCTGAGCAGGCTCCACAGCACCACGGCGGCCAGCAGGTCCAGCCCCGCCAGCGCGACGAACAGCGGGTTGTAGCCGAAGGTATCGGCGCTCTGGCCTATGGCGAGAGTGAACAGCATTCCGCCGATCCATGCCGAGGTTCCCGCCATGCCGCTGGCAGTGCCCACGGTCTTGCTCTCGAACACATCGGCGCACAGCGTGATCAGCGCGCCGTTGAGCATCTGGTGGGCGAATCCGCCTACGCAGAACAGCGCGATGGCTAGCTCCGGCGAGGTCGCGAGCCCGATGCAGGCCGGGCCCGCCATCAGCAGCGCACCCACGGTCATGGTCAGCTTGCGCGAGGCTAGCAGGCCGGCCCCGCGCCTGAGCAGCCAGCCAGGTAGCAGGCCGGCGGCCAGGCTGCCGAAATCCGCCGCGAGGAACGGCAGCCATGCCCAGAGCGCAATGCTCTTTAAGTCGAGCTTCCAGACCGCGACGAGATAGAGCGGAATGAAGAAGTTGAACGTCTGCCAGGCCGGTTCGGAAAGGAAGCGCGGCACGGCGATGGCCCAGAACGAGCGGCTGCGCAGCACTTGACCGCGCGTCGCCGGCTTGCCGCCCACGTCCTCATCGCCGCCCGCCTCGATCAGCGCGCGTTCGGCGTCGGAGAGGCGGGGATGCTCGACGGGATCGCGATAGCCCAGCCACCAAATGCCCGCCCAGACCAGGCTGAGCGCGCCGGTGACCAGGAAGGCGGCCTGCCAGTTCCAGGCGAGGATGCAGAAGGCGACCAGCGGCGGGGCGATCATGTTGCCGACGGAAGTGCCCATCTGGAACAGGCTGGTCGCCAGGGGGCGCTCGCGCGGGGGGAACCAGGTCGATACCGTCTTGGCCCCGGCCGGGATCGCCGCAGCTTCGGTGGCGCCCAGCGCGGCGCGGTAGGCGGCGAGGCTCTGCCAGCCGGTGGCGAGGCCATGCGCCATGTTGGCCAGCGCCCAGCCCACGGCGAAGATGAAAAAGCCGAGCCGCGTGCCGAGTGCATCGAGCACCGAGCCGGCGACTGTCTGCATCACCGTGTAGCTCGCCTGGAAGGCGAGCACGACCCAGCTGTATTGCTCGGTCGTCATGGAAAATTCGCTCTTGAGCGTCGGCGCCGCGACCGAAAGGGTCGAGCGGGCGAGGTAGTTGAGCACTGTGCCCAGGGTGACCAGCCCGATGATCCACCAGCGCAGCGGCAATCGTGACAGCATGGCGACTCTCGCTGGCGGTGGAACCGGGCGGGCGAACGCCCGGCGGACAGGAGCGTCACTCTTGCGGATTGAACCGGCCGCGTCAATCCGGTCTGGCCAAAATGCAAGAATGCGATTACCAATTTTGGCTGGAACGAGCGAGGAAGCAATGAAGCGAGGTTTTGGGAAGGTTGCGAAGCTGGCGGCCAGCGTGGCGGTCACCCTGGCCGGGCCGGCGCTGGCGCAGGAAGCCAAGCCCTGGATGGCCAAGGCGATCGTCG
>JAYRPK010000278.1:0-10411 GCA_041911195.1 Novosphingobium sp.
GCGTGCATGTTGATCGTGCGGGTATGCGAGATCACCGGGTTGGTGCCGACGAACAGGACCAGGCCGGTCCGATCAAGATCGGCGCGCGGCTCCAGGCCGGAAATGCCGGTGACCAGCTCCGATGCCAGCGTCTTGGCCACCGAATCGATGGTCAAGTCGCTGTAGACCGAGGGTGTTTCGGTTACCCTGAGGAAGTTCAGCAGGCTGAAAAAGCCGCTGGCGTCGAGGAAACCGCCGCCGCCGACAAAGGTGCCCACACCGCGCGCTCCGGCATCCTTGGTGATCGCCGTAAGCTTCGCCGCAAGATCGTCGAGCACGTGATCCCAGGTGGTCTCGCGCAGCACGCCGTCGATCCGGATCAACGGTTGTTCGATACGGTCCTCGCGGTGATGATCGAAGCCCAGCGCCCGCCCCTTGGGGCAGGTATAGCCCCTGGAAACCGGATGGTCCTCGTCGGCGCGGACCTTGACCACCTGTTCGCCATCCAGGCTCACGACAATGCCGCAGCCCGAACCGCAGATACGGCAATAGCTCTTCTTATCGACGACCGGCATGGCCCGGCTCCTCTCGTCATTCTTGTTTGCGAGAGCTATGGCACGGCTTACCCGAGTTTGGAAATCCCGACCGCTTTGGCGCTGGCCGCCGCGAAACGCCTTCCGCAATCGCCGCGTAAACCCGGCCGCGAAGATCAGATGAGTGCGCTCTAAGCATAGTCCACCTCCAATGAGGGTGAATCACAAGTCAATTCTCGCAGGAATGCAACGATTCAGGTTATCCTCAGATCGACATGGCCGTTCCCAGGAAGCTGGCGACCATGAAGTTCCAGTCGCAAAACAAGGCCCTGGGCACGAAGCTGTTCCGCGCAGTCAGCGCATGCACAACGGTGAAATAGAGGCCGAGGCCGGTTGCCAGGGCCCACATGATGATTTCAGGCGAATCGAGCCAGTCGAGCTGTTCGCCCCGATCGAGGAAGAGCTGTAGCGATGCGACCGCCAGGGCCAGCACGGCAAACCCTAACAGATCGAAGCGGATCGGCGCGATGTCGCGGTCCCAGGGCAGGAACGACAGCAGCCCGATGAACGCGAACAGCCCGACGGGCGGGTTGATGAGAAACACCCAGCGCCATGACAGGGTATCGGTCAGCCAACCCCCCAGCGTCGGCGCGAACAGCGGACCGAGCATCGACGACATGCTCTGGTAGGCGAGCACGCGGGTATGGCGCTCCTTGGGATTGATCGAAAGCAGCACGGCCTGGGTCACCGGCTGCAGCCCGGCCCCGGCAATGCCCTGCACTGTGCGCGCCAGCACCAGCGCAGGGAGCGAGTTGGCGATGCCACAGGCCATCGAGGCCAGGGTGAACCCCGCCAGCGAAACCAGCATCACCGGCTTGCGGCCGAACCGGCTGGCCAGCCAGCCCGACAGCGGCAGGGCTATGGCGGTGGCGACCATGTAGGAGGTCATCACTCACATGATTTGCGCGGAGGTCGCGCCGGGGCTCGCCTGCATATGCGGCAGGGCGACCCCGGCAATGGTCGAATCCATCACCACCATGGCCGAACCCAGCACCGCGCTCAGCGTGATAACCCTTCGCTGCGCCGGTTCGACGTGGAGTTGCTCGCTCATGGACTGAGCGGCCTCTGGTAGCCCCCCTGCTCCCCGTCAACCGCGCTTCGGACCCTTGGGAATGTCGCGATAGGGCACGCCCTTGTCGCCCGAGGCCTCGCGCGGCATGCCGAGCACGCGTTCGGACAGGACATTGCGCGAGATTTCGGTGGTGCCGCCGCCGATCGCGCCGGTCTGGCGCAACAGGAAGTTCATGCCCACGGCCTCGGTCGCGTTCTCCTCCTCCTCGTCCCTCACCGCAGCTCCCGCGCCGGCCAGCTCATAGGCGATGGTGGCGCGGCGAATGCCGGCGGTGGCGCGGAACACGCGGTCGACCGAGGAGAGGTCGGTGTTGCCCCTGCCGGAGGCCGCAGCCTGCGATATGCGCTTCTGCAGCTGTTGGGTGATGAGGCCCAGTGCCCGGTGTTCGCCGATCAGTTCCTGCGCGGCGGGATCGTTCAGCCGGCCGGACTTGCGGGCGATGGCGACAGTCGAAGGCTCATGCGGCGTCGCCTTCTTGCCGCCTATGGGCGAGCAGACATAGGGCGAGTTGTGGCCGAGACGCTCGTGGTACATCCAGCGCTGGCCGACGGTCCATCCGGCGTCGATTTCGCTGACCCGGTCGCTGTCCGGGATGCGCACATCGGTGAAGAATTCCTGGCAGGCCTCGCTCTCGCCATTTAGCCGCTCGATCCGGTGGATCTCCACCCCCGGCTGGTGCAGCGGCACGATGAACACGGTCATCCCCTGGTGCTTGGGAACATCCCAGTTGGTGCGCACCAGGATCAGCCCCCAGTCCGCCCACCAGGCGCGCGAGGTCCACACCTTCGACCCGTTGAGGATCCAGTCGCCATCCGCATTCCGGACCGCGCCAGTGGAAATGCCGGCGACATCGGAGCCGCCGCCCGGCTCGGACAGCAGTTGCACCCAGACTTCATCGCCCTTGAGGATCGCCGGCAAGTGCGCCGCCTTCTGTTCCGGCGTGCCGAATTCGAACAGGGTCGAGGCACATGGGCTGAAGGTCGGCACCGAGAAGCGCGAGGGATATTCGTGCCCGGCCAGTTCCTCGTTGAAGGCACGGTTGTGCTCGGGCGTCAGCCCCTGACCGCCGAATTCCTTCGGAAAACAGATCCCGGCAAAGCCCGCGTCGAACAGCTTGCGCTGCAAAGCGCGGTCGCGGGCGACGGCCTCGCGTTCTTCATCGTCGTTTTCGCAGTGCTGGCTCATGTCCCAGCCCTGCATCGGCCCGAGGTTTGCCTTGATCCATTCGCGCGCGCGCAGGCGAAACGCCTCGACGGTTTCCATGTCCTCGCTCATGCCGCTTTCTCCCGAACGATCTGCATTGACGCCAGCCACCTGCGGTGTTCGGCGGGCGTGCCATAGAGCAACGCGTCGAGCGTCACCCGCCGCAGGAAGAAGTGCAGGTCGTGTTCATAGGTGACGCCGATGCCGCCGTGGAGCTGGACGCCTTCCTGGCACAGCTCCGGCCCCTGCACGCCGATGTAGCTCTTGGCCGAGCTGGCCAGCTCCGCCGCGCTGTCGCTGCCGTCGGCCACGCCCTCGGCCGCCGCATCGGCAATCGCGTGGCTGGCTTCCAGCCAGGACTTCATGTCGGCCATGCGGTGCTTCAAGGCCTGGTAGGAGGCCAGCGCGCGGCCGAAGGTGTAGCGGTTGAACGTCCAGTCGAGCGTCATCTCGAAGGCCGCGTCCATCGCGCCGACCGATTCCGCCGAGAGGATCACCGCCGCGTGCTGGATCTGCCTGGATACCGCCTCGTCCGCCTTGCCATATTCGCCCACCAGCGCCGAGGCCGGAAGCCGAACGCCTTCGAAGCTGACCTTGCCGAAACGCCGCGTCACGTCGATCGCCTTGAGCGGCTTGACCGCGACGCCAGCCGTGCCGGCCGGAACCAGCACCTGCGTCATGCCGCCCTCGCCCATGCCGGTGACGAGGAAATAGCCCGCCTGTGCCGCCGATTCGACCGGCTTGACCACGCCGTCGACGATCACATCGCCACCCTCGCGCCGGATCGAGACCACAGCCTCGCCCGGCAGCATCCAGGGTGCCGCACCGAGGCACGACGAGGCAATCGCCTGCCCGGTCAGCACTTCGCCCAGCGCCTGCTGCTGCAAGTCCCCGCCCTGCCCAGACAGCGCCAGCACCGCGACGTTGCAATCGGCCAGCGGCCCGGGCGCGGAGTGCTTGCCGAATTCATAGGCGATCAAGGCCAGGTCCACCGCGCCACGCCCGCTGACGCTGCCGCCGCCGTCTGCCTCGCTGGCCAGCAGCATGGTCCAGCCGAGCTCCGCGCCGCTGGTCCAGTAGCCGGGCTCGAACCCGACGGGATCCTCGCGCAGCAGCTTGCGCTGCTTGGCAAGGGACACATGATCGGTAAGAAAGCGCGCGGTGGTGTCGCGCAGCAGTTCCTGGTCGGACGTCAACTCGTGCCACATTGGGCTGAGGTTCCTCTCGCTGTTTATCGCTTATTGATTGCCCATGGCATCGGGCGCGGCAAAGGGCAATGTGGACCTTAGGCCATGCGTTCTCAGATTGCGCGCCAGTCGCTGTCCGAGGGAATCAGCGCCCCGCGCGCTATGGTCGAGCGGCCGACGCTCGGCATTGCCCCGTCGAACGTTTCGCCTGCTTCGAACCGCTCAATCGCGCGCAGCAGCACCTGGCGGCAGCGTTGCACCCCCATGTCGGTATGGGTGAGGAAATCGCGCGTGCGATCCGCGACCGCGCCGATGCTGGCCTGCACCACGGCGTCCTCCAACAGCACATGATCGATGAATCCGCTGTAGTGGCCATTGGCCATGGCCTTGCGATCCTGCCCCCAGTTATTCTCGCGACTGCCGGTGACTTCGACGTAATTGTCCGGATCGGTGCATCGCTGGCGCATGAAGAACTGCCCCAGTGCCTCGTGCTGGCTGAAGAAGCCGAAGAACTGCAAGTGGCTGTGATCGTCTACCGGCACGAAGAAATAGACGCTGCACTCGCCCTTGGCCCCGTCGAGCGAGCCTGGCGTCATGGCGGTGAAGGGCAGCAGGAACTCCGAAATGCGGACATAGGCGGTGCCATCGTCGCCCTTGCGGATGCCGGCGGAGCGGAAACCATAGGCGGTCTCCTCGATCTCGAAGCGCGGCTGGATTTCGAACAGGCTTTTCTGCCCGCTCGGCGTCGGGTCCTTCTGCCGCGCCCAGCCACTGTGGAGATGGCCGACATGGGCAGTGTCCAAGGCCGCCTCCAGCCCCTGCAGCCAGTTCACCGGCCAGTGGCTGCGCGTCATCCAGAGGTTATCCTTAGGCAAGTCGAGCCAGCCGAAGTCCGGGAATGGTGGCGCTTCGCCCTGCCCCAGGAAGACCCAGACAAGGCCGCCCTTTTCCAATGTGGGATAGCTGTTCACCGGGACATGCGCGGCGATTTCGGCAGATCGGTCGCCCTCGGTCGGCACTTCGGTGCACTTGCCGGAAACGTCGATCAGCCAGCCGTGGAAAATGCAGCGCAGGCCGCAGCCTTCGAGCCGGCCCAGCGCCATGGAGACGCCGCGATGCGGGCACGCCTCGTCGATGAAGCCGATCCGCCCGTCAGGCGCGCGCCAACTGACATAGTTCCTGCCGAGCAGGCGCACCTTGGTTGGCTCGATGGCGTCCGCCTTCAGCGCCTCGATCCGGCTCCAGGGCAGCCAGTAATTCTCGCGCATCAGCCGCGCCAGCGGCGCATCGCCTTCGACCGACGTCAGCCTGGCGTTCTGTTCATGGCTCAGCATGGCCGCCTCACGCGGCCTTGGGCACAATCGCCCGGATACGCTCGACCGCCGGGCCGAACAGCGTTTCAAGCTTGCCCGCGGGGTCAGCACCCAGGGCCGAGGCCATGACGGTATCGACACCGACCGCGCCAAAGGCCTCGGCGGTCCTGACCACATCGTCGGGCGTCCAGTCCTCGGTGGCGGAAAGCAGGGCCGTGACTTCGATATCCGCGAAATCGCGCCCCAAGGCGTCGCAATGGCGGCGCAGCACGTCCAGCTTGTGCGCCACCACTTCGGGCGGGCCGAACAGGTTGCAGGCGTCGGCATATTGCGCAACGAGGCGCAGCGTCTTCTTCTCTCCGCCCCCTCCGATCATGATGCGCGGACGCGGCGCGGAAACGGGCGGAGGCGAGCACAGCGTTTCGGCCAGCCGGTAATGCTTGCCTTCGTAAGGGCCGTTGTTCGCACTCCACATCTGCAGGCAGATCTGCAGCGCCTCCTCAAGCTTCTCGAAACGCTCGGCGAGTGGCGGGAACGGCACGCCCAGTCCTTTGTGCTCACGCTCGTACCAGGCCGCGCCGATGCCCAGCTCGCCGCGCCCGCCCGACAGCACATCGAGCGTCGTCATGGTCTTGGCCAGCAGACCGGGATGGCGATAGGTGACGCCCGTCACCAGCACGCGCAGGCGCAGGCGCTGGGTCACACCGGCCAGGAAACCCAGCGTGGTGTAGCATTCCAGCATCGGATCCTCGCCGGGCGCGACCATGTCCATCTGGAAGAAGTGGTCCATGACCGAGAGGGTCCTGATGCCGACCTGTTCGGCCGTGCGAGCAAGATGCGAAAGGCCCGCGCCCATGCTGACCGGGCTTCCCGCCCAGTCGAAACGCGTAAGGTGAAGATCGAGATCCATGGCCGCGCTGCTCCTCTCGCGATTGCCGCGGGGATCGGCCTTGTTTTTATGCCGGCTTCGATCCCTTGCAGGCCACTGGCTGCATCAATCGGGCCGCCGCCGTCAAGCGCCGGACGCTCAATCGAGCCTGGCGAGCAGGGCCTTGAGCTTGGTCATGGCTTCGTTAGCCTGATCGAGCGCAGACACGCCCGCCTGGGCGCGGCTGACGCTGGGGCATTCGATGCCGACAGTGACATTGCGCGGCGCGGCGCGCAGCAGCTCTACCAGCGGAAACTGGCCATCGCCAGGATAGAGCCGTTCGCAGACCGCCTCGGTCATGGCGATTTCCGGCGGCTGCTGGATCGGCCCGTCGCACACCTGGACATAGCGGATCAGTTCCGGCTCGATCGCCTGCAATTCGGCAAGCCCGCCGCCCGACCGGATGAGGTGATGCGGATCGAAACAGATGCCGACGTCCGCGCCGGACCGCCGGATCAGATCGCGCGCCTCGTCCAGCGTCTGGCTTTTCCCGCCAGCTACAGGCTCGAGGTTCGTGGCAAGGCCGCAGTTCCTGGCCGCTTCGGCGAATGCGGCGAGAATTTCGGCCGACTCGTTGCGGTCGGCATTGCTATAATTGATCGCCAGCGCGGCCTTACCGCCCAGGCGCGCGCCCATTTCCAGCAAGGGCCTGACCTGCTCGACTCCGTCCATCGCGTAGAGGTCGAAAACCTCAAGCCCGATGACTTCGATCCCGGTATCAGCCACGATCGCGGCGCATTCGCGCTCGATGTCCGGCGTCACCAGCGGCGACGGGAACAGCGGGGGCGGGATGATCCACAGGCTGCAGGCATCGAACCCGGCTTCGGCCGCGGCACGAATGCCGACTTGCGGCGCGGTGTCGGTGAAAGTCAGGCTGTCGAGCGAAAGCTTGGGCAATGCCATGGCCAGGCTCCTACATCTTCACCTTGTAGGGAAAATACTGCGGCGGCGAAGCGCCGGTGCCATCGCGAACCGAAGGCGGGAACTTACCGTCGATATCGGTAATTCCATATCCCTTGCCGACTTCGGCGCCGATCACCGTCTTGCCGTTGTACTTGGCGAACATATCGGGATCGCTCAGCATCGCATGAGCGACATGGCCGGTATAGCCCGACGATTCCAGCGTGCCCTCAAGGTTGGCCTTGAGTGCAGGCATGGCTTCCATCATTCCCAGCAGGCGTTCGGTAGTGAGCGAGCCCATCCAGATCGACACCGCCGCCACATTGGCGCCGGCATCGGCGAAATCGGTGCCTATGTCGAAGGCCATCTTGTCCACCGCCGCCTTGTGCGCGCCATAGCTGGGACCCATGCAATAATGCATCGAGCCGGGCGACGAGGTGAACACGATCAGGCCCTTGTCCTGCTTGACCATGTGCGGCGCGGCATACCAGCTTGCGACGAACCCGCTGCGCGCGCCGACGTCGATCATCTTGGCGACTTCCAGCGACTTTTCCCAGAATTGCCCCGGCGCGTTCATCACGTTGCCCTGCCAGCAGGCATTATTGACGAGGATGTCGATGCGGCCCTGCTCGGCGATCACCCTGGCGAACAGGGCCTTGACCTGGGCGTCGTCCGAATGATCGCAGCGCACCGCGATGCCGGTGCCGCCTGCATCGGTAACCTCCTTGGCGGTCGCGTAGATCGTGCCGGGAACTTCGGCCTCGCCTTCCTGTTCGGAACGGCCGGTGACGTAAACGGTATAGCCATGCGATCCCAGGGCAATGGCGATGCCCTTGCCCGCGCCACGGCTGGCCCCGGTAACAACTGCAACTTTAGCCGAACCAGACATACCAAGGCTCTCCCACATGGATTCGTCGCTGGGTTAGCAAGCGCGCGGCATGGAGGCAACACGATCCGGCCGGGCACGATCCGCCCTTCGATCGGGCACCCGGCAAGATCGGGACCATGGCGCGAAACGGCGCGTTGACCTTCCAATTCACGCTTGCTAACAATAAGACGAACGCCGATCACAGACAGGCCCGGCCTGTCGCAAGAGCAACGGCGGCAGTTGCGGTGCAGGAGACCTATCGATGTCTGAAGCGGATCCCGATTTCTTTTCCGACCCGAAGGTCATCCAGGAGCCCAAGCCCTATTTCGATCACATGCGGGCGCAATGCCCGGTCATGCGCGAAACATTCCAGAACTCGCTGATGGTGACCGGCTATGACGAGGTCATGGAGGTCCTCAACCGCCGCGACGACGTCTTCTCCGCTTGCATGAACGTCCTCGGGCCGGTCCAGGGGCTGCCGTTCGAAGTCAAGGGCAGCGACATCCGCGCCGAGCTCGATGCCCATCGCCACGAAATGGCCTGGTCCGACCACCTCACCTGCATGGACGGGCAACCCCATGCCATCAACCGCCAGTTGATGACCGACCTTCTCACCTACAAGCGGCTAAAGGCGAACGAGGACTATCTCTACGCCCTCGCCGACCGGCTGCTCGACGACCTGTTGCCCAAGGGCAAGTGCAACGCCGCCACTGACTATGCCCATGCGGCGGCAACCTATGCGATTTCGGACTTGATGGGCATTCCGGCCGACGAACGCTGGGAACTGGTCGAACTCCTCGGCGTGCCGCCCAGCCAGGTCGAAGGCGAAGCGACCCACCGGGTCGGCACAGACCCGCTGGTGTTCCTCAAGGAACGCTTCGACGGCTACCTGCGCGACCGCATTGCCGAACCGCGCGCAGACCTGATGACCGAATTGCTCAACTCGAAGTACCGCGACGGCACTTCGCCCTCGTTCGAAACCTATTCGCACCTCGCACGGTTCCTGTTCGGCGCCGGCCAGGACACGACCTCTCGCTTGATCGCCATCGCCATCCGCATCCTGGGCGACGACCAGGAACTGCAATCGCGCCTGCGCGCAGAACCCGGCCGCATTCCGGACTTCATCGAGGAAGTCCTGCGCTATGAGGCGCCGGTCAAGGTGTCCTACCGGCTGGCGGTCGAGGACACCAGCGTGGCTGGAGTCGATGTGCCGGCCGGGACTGTGCTGACAGTCGGCCTGATGGCCGCCAGCAACGATCCCAAGCATTTCCCCGAACCGGACAAGTTCGACATCGACCGCGACAACAAGCGCGATCACCTCGGCTTCAGCAAGGGCCATCACGGCTGCCTGGGCGCACCGCTCGCGCGGATGGAATCGCGCGTGGCGATCGAGCGGCTGCTGGCGCGTACCGAGCGGTTCGATATCTCGCAGGAGCATCACGGCCCCGCCGGCGCCCGCCACTATTCCTACGAGCCGACCTACACGTTCCGCAGCCTGTCCGACCTGCACATCGAATATACTCCGGTCTGACCGCTAGCCCCTCGCCCTTGCTTTAATGCCGCCAAACGGCAAGGGAGGGCCGGGCTGTGGCCGGCAGGAGGCAATCGGAAAATGGCATCGTCGCGTCGCATGGGGCCGAAGGGCTCGGACATCTGGCATGCCATGCTGGATGCGGCGGAGCGGATTTTGCGCGATGCCGGCTATGGCGCGCTGACTTCGCGGCTGGTCGCCGAGGAAACCGGGGTCAAGCAGCGGCTGGTCTATTACTACTTCCAGACCATGGACGAATTGATCGTCGAGACATTCCGTCGGCTGGCGGCACGCGATCTCGACCGCATGCGGCAGGCGCTCGCCGGCAATCACAGCCTGCGCGACATCTGGGACGTCTGCGTGCGCACTTCCGACACGCGCATGGTCCAGGAATTCATGGCGCTCGCCAACCGCAGCGAGCCGCTGCGCGAGGAAGTGCGCTGCTACATCGAACAAGCGCGCGAAATGCACGTCGCCGCGCTGACCAAAGCGGCGAAAACGGCCAAAAAAGACAAGCCGTTCCCTGCCGTTGCCGCTGCGATTTTCGCTTCAAGCGCCGCCCTCGCCCTCCATCGCGAAGCGCAGGTGGGCGTCACGACCGGGCATGCCGAAGTCATGGCGATCATCGACAGGCTGATCGCAGAGCTCGATCCGGAAGATTAATCGCCCAGTTTAGGTAGTGGGGAGCCGGCCGGTTCAATCGGGCAGCTTGCCGGCGCGCACCTTGTCCATGGCCTCCTTGCCATAGAAGGCATCCATGAAGTCAGGCCCCGAGACCTGATCCATCCCGCCGTCGGCCGAAAAAGTCTGGCCGGTCACCCATCCGGATTCCGGACC
>JAYRPK010000279.1:0-8075 GCA_041911195.1 Novosphingobium sp.
GCAAGTGAGCGGGCTGGAATCCCGGATTGCTCTCTATCTGGCGCATCGCATGCCCGAAGCGCAGGGCGTGGCGGTGGACGAGCTGGCGCGCATCCACGGCGGGTCGAGCCAGGAAACCTATCGGCTTCGCGCGCAATGGCGCAATGGTGGAGAGCCGGTCGAGCGCCGCCTGATCCTGCGCCGCGCGCCCGAAGCCGGGCTGGTGGTAGCCGAGCGCGACGCCGAGTTCAATGTCTATGCCGCGCTGGCCGGCAGCGGCGTGCCGGTGCCCGGGGCGCACTGGCTGGAACTGGACCCCACTTGGCTCGACCGGCCGTTCTTCATCATGGACCTGATGCCCGGCAAGCCGGGGCATTTCTTCGGCTCCGACGATCCCTACGAAGGCCAGGGCGAGACCGTGGGGCGCAATTTCTGGCGGCACCTGGGCGAACTGGCCGCGCTCGACCATGCGGCCCTGGGGCTGGACTCGCTGCGCAATGGCCGGGCGCAAGGAGCCTTCTGGCAGCGTGAACTGGCCCATTGGGAAGCGATCCTCGACGAGGGCGAGGCGATCGTGGAGCCGATCGTGCGCGGCGCGATCCGCTGGCTGCGGCGCAATCCGCCGCCCGAGCCCGCAAAGCCCGCCATTGTCCACGGCGACTATCGCAGCGGCAATTTCCTGTTCCTGCCCGATGGCGCGATTTCCGCCGTGCTCGACTGGGAGATGTGCCACATCGGCGATCCGCTCGAGGACATTGTCTGGGCGATCAACCCCATGTGGTCGATGGAACGGCATTTCCCGCTCGATGAAGGGCTGGCGATCTGGGAGCAGGCCAGCGGCATGACAATCGATCGCGCGGTGCTGGAATGGTGGCGGCTGTTCGCGGCGGTCAAGGCCTGCGCGATCTGGACCACCGCCGAGGCCTCGTTCCAGGAGGGCAAGAGCCGCGAGCCGATCGTCGCGCTGACCGCGCTGCGGGCCAGCCATTTCCACCGCAAGGAGATCCTTGAGCGGATGGAAGCGCGCGGGGCCATGGGATGAAACTCACCCACGCACAGGTGCTCGAAGGCGTGATCGAGGCGCTGCGCGACCAGATCGCGCCGGGGCTGGACGATGCTTTCGCGAAAGAGGCGGCGCGCATGGCCGGTTCGCTGATCGCCATCGCCGGGCGCGCCGGCGAGGATGCGGCGGCGATCCGGGTGGAGGAACTGGCGGCCATGCGCGCGATCTTCGCCGAGGCGGCGGCAGTGGTCGAGGATGCCGGATTGGCGGGCCACCTGCGCGAGGCGGCGCTGAAGCGCGAGCCCGGCCTGCGCCTTGGCCAGCTCGATGCCGAACTGGGCCGCCAGCGCTTGCTGCTGGTCGAACTGCACGCCTGGCTGGAAGGTAGCGACAGGCCGGAAGCCCGCCGGCTCGACCAGGCGATCTGGCGCGCCATCCGCGACGCCGAAATGGCCCGCGCGCCGCGCGGGTAGAAGCTGATCCACTTACGTGGAATCGGCACCGGCCCGCTCCCCCGCCCGGCCACCCACCAGGATCGTACGCTTTGGGGGGCCGGGCGGGGGAGCGGGCCGGTGCCGTCTCGAAATTCGCATTTTTGCGAATTTCGCTTCAGACGCTCAGGTATATTCGCGCTGCTGCTTGAAGGCGTTGAAGGTTTCGTCGTCTTCCAGCTCGATGCCGAAGTTGCGGGTGACCATGGCCATGGTCAGGTAGGTGCCGACCAGGGCGACCACTTCCATGAGCTGTTCGCGGTCATAGCGCTCGGCGAGCTTCGCCCACGTGGCGTCGTCGATGAACTGGCTCTTCACCAGTTGCTCGGCGGCGGCGATGAGGACCTTGTCGAATTGCGTCAGCGCATCGCCATGCCCTGCGCGCATCTGGGCGATCTCGGTCTGGTTGAGGCCGGCGCTCTCGGAGATCAGCTCGTGGTGGGTGACTTCATAGACGTCGTTGCCCAGCGTCAGCGTGCGCAGGACCAGCACCTGCCGGTCGCGCGGCGGTAGGCAGGTCCTGGCGATGACCTTTTCGATCAGGGGCACGAAGGCGCGATAGAGCACCGGGCCTTGCGCCATGACGCGGGTGAAATTCATCGAGGTCCAGGCGCCCATCAGCTCCTTCTGCTCCTGCGTGCAGTTGGCGGGATCGACGGCGGGGATGCGGGGCTGGGTCATGGGGTCCTTCTCGCTATAAAGTGGATGGAAGTCAGATGGTGTAGGACAAATCGTCCGGTCCGCGCGAGCCCCGCCTGGTGGTTGGGCCCTCTCCGGCCTCGCCTACCGGATCGGTGCGCCAGCGGTCGACCAGCAGCACGCGCCGGGCGATGCGCCATTCGCTGTGGCGCAGTTCGCAGCGGTCGGCATAGCGGAACCAGCAGACGAAATCGCGCTCCGGGCCTTGCTCGTCCGCCGGGCAGCGGTGCCAGGCGGTGACATAGTGCTCGGCCCAGGCGCTCTGGCCGCCGGGATCGACCTGGACGAGCTGGTTGCCGATGAAATGGGTGGTCGAACTGTAGGTCAGCAGGCCTTGGCGGGCCATGGCGACGAACTGGTCCGGTCCATCCCGCATGAAGCCGTAGTCGAGATCGGCATCGTCGTGGAAGGTGCAGCGCACCATATCCCAGTCCAGCCGGTCGACCCCGCGGCAATAGCGGCGCTGGAGATCGCGGATCGCTTCGGCGGCGAGGAGGTCCTCTGCGGTCATGGCGTCACGGCATGGTATAGGACGGGTCGCTCCTGTCGCGGGCGCCGCGCGGAACCTCGGGATCGGGAGGCACATCGCCGACCGGATCGGTGCGGGTCCAATCGAGCACCAGGGTGCGCGCGGCGATGCGCCAGTCGCCGTCGCGGCACTCCATCCGGTCGATGTAGCGCACGGCGGTGACGAAGTCGCGCAAGGGGCCCTGCGCGTCGGCTGCGAGGCGGTGGGTGGCGACTGTGTAGTGCTCGGCCCAGGCCTGGCTGCCATTGACTTCGACGGTCTGGTTGCCGGTGTTGTGGGTGGTGACGAGGAACATCGGCAACTGCTCGCGGGCAGAGGCGATGAAATCATCGACCGAGCCGCCGAAATAGCCGTAGCGGGTGACGGCGTCGGGGTGGAAGCAAGAGCGCATCAGCTCGAAATCGGCCCGGTCGCAGCTCCGGCAATAACGGATCTGAACATCCTTGATCGCGGCTTCGGCGACGACGTCCTCGATGGTCTTTCGCATTGTCGGCTCCTCTCGCGCGGGAGTGTGAACCCTCGCCGCGTGCTGGACAAGGGCGATCTCGCCTAGAGCCGGTACCCCCCGTCGACCGCCATCACCTGCCCGGTGATCCTGGCCCCGCCCGGCGAGCACAGGAAGGCGGCGAGGGCGGCGATGTCTTCGGGCTCCATGATGGTATTAAGCGCGCATTGCCCCTCGGCATAGGCGCGGGCCTGCTCGGCGCTGGTGCCCATGTGGCGGGCGAGGTTGTTGAAATCGACCATGGCGGTGTTGGTCCAGCCGGGGCAGATGCAGTTGACGGTGATGCCGTGCTTGCCGGCGTTCTGCGCGATCTGGCGCGTGATCCCGGCGACCGCGTGCTTGCCCGCGACATAGGCGATCGGGCCGCCCTCGTTGGCCTGGGTCGATTCGGTCGAGCCGATGTTGACGATCCGGCCCCAGCCTTGCTCGCGCATGGCGGGCAGGGCCGCAGTCGTCGCCCACCACATCGAATTGACGTTGAGCGCCATGGTCTGGGCGAAGCTTTCGTCGCCCTCGTCGCCGGCGAATTCGTCGTGCATGGAAACGACGCCGCCGACGTTGTTGACGAGGATGTCGATCCGCCCGAACCCGGCAATGGCTTCGCGCACCGGTGCACGCGCTCCATCCGGCCCGAGTGCGTCGGCGACGACGGCCAGCCCCTTGCGTCCCCGTGCCGCGATCTCGGCCACCACCGCGTCCAGCTCGGCGCCGGTGCGCGCCGATACCACGATCTCCGCGCCGTCCTCAGCCAGCCGCAGGGCGATCGCCCGCCCGATCCCGCGCCCGCCGCCGGTGACGACGGCAACCTTGCCTTCGAGCGTCATCGCCTTGCTCCGTCAGCCCGCGAGCCCAAGGTCCTTGACTGTCTGCCTGCAGTAATAATCCCTGAACATCACGATCTTGCCATCGACGAAGCGCGTGGCGTTCATCACCGGCAGGCGCATGTGCTTTTCGCCCACCACGTGATCGTCGATCCGTTCGTCGAGCACCCATTCGCCATTGCTGGAGATGTTGAGCAGCTCGACGTCGATCCGCGTCAGGTGCTGGAAGCACATGTCGAGCCAGGCGCGGATCGCCGCGCGCCCGACCATCGGCTTTTGATCGGGCACATTGTCGTAGACGCCCTGCTCGGCGAAGCATTCGACCATTCCGGCGGCATCGCGCACCGCCCAGAGCGACAGGAAATGGCGCAGCAGGTCTTCGTTGGATTTGCTCATACTTGGCTCCGTGCTGGCGCTAGTGGGTGAAAGCCATGTGCGGGAGGCCTGCTTCTTCGGACATGGCGACTCGTGTTGCGGAAATGCTTACCGAAGGTAGCAAGGGAATTCGATGCAGGAAAATCTGGCGCGAGGGTTGGTCGATAGGGACTTGGGGGCACGCTGTCGTGTGTCCCCGCTCGGTTGCTTATGTTCGCCCGGTATCCGGTGCAACGTCGTAATTACGCACGCAATTTTGCACTGTTGGACCTGGCAAATCCTGCTAGGCGAGTAGTGTTCATGGGAAGGGGAGAGGGTAAAGATGACAATTCGCTTTTGCCTGGTTTCGGGCATTTTGGGCCTGTCCCTGATCGCAGGCTGTTCGCAGAGCCCGCGGACATCGGACAAGGACAGCGGTTCGTCTTCCAAATCTGCGAGCACTTCCCGCCCGGCGATCACCGACATCGATTTCGGAGATGACAAGGGCGAATACGCGAAAGACGGCGAATGCGACGACACGCGCTTCACCGGCCCCGGCATGACCAATCTGCGCCGACTCAATTCCGAAATCGGTCACGATTCAAGCGATTGCCGCGCCGCCTATGAACAGCAGCGCATTACTCAGAAGAGCGGCGCGGGAGCGCTTCGGAATATCCCGGATGCAGAACTGAAGCAAATCGCATGGGGTGACGACAGGGGCGAATATTCACGCGATGGCGAATGCGACGACAAGCGATTCACCGGACCGGGAATGACCGACACCGAGCTGCTGAACTCCGATGTCGGTCACGATGCATCAGATTGCCGCGATGCATTTGCCAAAGGGCAGCTCTCGTTGAAGAATTAACCCCCATAGGACACGGAAGGGATGGTCCGGATTTCCCCTTCCCTTTCCCGTTCGCCATGCCATTCTGCGCATCGAGAGAGAAAAGTCAGGGAGCGGAAGAATGGCCGAATTCGACGAGACTTTCGATTTTGTCGTTGTGGGCAGCGGGGGCGGATCGATGTGTTCCGCGCTGGTGATGCGGCAGGCTGGCAAGTCCGTGTTGGTGCTGGAAAAGACCGATCTGCTAGGCGGTTCCACCGCCCGCGCCGGCGGCGTCATGTGGATCCCCAACAACCGCTTCATGAAGCGCGACGGGGTGGAAGACAGCTTTGAGAAGGCGGCGAGCTACCTCGATGCCGTGGTCGGCGACCGCGAGGATACGCCCGGCGCCACCAAGGAGCGCCGCCACACCTACCTGCGCGAGGCGCCCGAGATGCTCGAATTCCTCATCGGCCAGGGCATCCAGTTCAACCGCGCGCCCTATTGGCCGGACTATTACACCAATTCGCCCGGCGCGTCCGAAGCCGGGCGCACCGTGCTGGCCGACCTGTTCGACGTCAACCAGCTCGGCGAATGGAAGGACAAGCTGCGGCCCAACAAGTTCCAGATGGCGGCGCCGATCGTCCAGGCGATGAGCTTGCCGCTGATCCGCGTCTCGTGGAAATCGCGGCTGGAGGCACTGAAGGTGGTGTGGAAGACGGTGACCGCCAAGCTCACCGGCAAGCACTGGGTCACGGCCGGCGCGGCGCTGCAATCGCGCATGCTGCAGGCGGCAATCCGCGAAGGCGTGGACCTGCGCACCCATAGCCCGGTCAAGGAAGTGATCGTCGAAGGCAATCGCTGCCATGGTGTCGTCATTGAGAAGGACGGCAAGCCCTGGCGGATCGGGGCCAATCTCGGCGTGCTGCTCAACGCCGGCGGCTTTGCCTGGAACCAGGAGATGCGAGACGAATATATTCCGCATACCCGCAAGGAATGGACTCATGCCGCGCCGGGAGACACCGGCGACATGCACAAGGAAATGATCCGCATCGGCGCCTGGATGGCGCAGATGAACGAATTCGTCGGCAACCAGATGGCCCTGCCGCCGACCGACCCCGATCCCGCCGGCATGCAGACCCAGATCTGCAAGCCGCACGCCTTCCTCGTCGACCAGTCGGGCGTGCGCTACATGAACGAAGGCGGCTCCTACATGCTGTTCTGTCAGGGCCAGCTCGAACGGCACAAGACCGTGCCTGCCGTGCCGAGCTGGGTGATCTTCGACAGCCAGTACACCCGCCGCTACATGGTCTGCGAGACCATGCCCGGCACCGCCAAGCCGAAGATCTGGTACGAGACAGAGTTCCTGCGCAAGGGCAATACCATCGAGGAACTGGCCGCGGCCTGCGGGCTGCCGGCGGACAACCTCAAGGCCACCGTCGAGAAGTTCAACCGGTTCGCCCGCCAAGGCAAGGACGAGGAATTCGGCCGCGGCGACAGCGCCTATGACCGCTTCCTGGGTGACTATACCCATGGCCCCAACGATACGCTGGGCACTGTCGAGGAAGGCCCGTTCTACGGCATCCAGATCGTGCCGGGCGACGTCGGCACCTATGGCGGCGTTGTCTGCGATTCCAACGCGCGGGTCTTGCGGCCGGATCGCACGGCGATCGAGGGGCTCTATGCCACCGGCACGACCACGGCCGGCGTCATGGGCCGCGCCTATCCCGGAGCGGGCTGCTCGATCGGACCGAGCTTCACCTGGGGCTTCGTCGCGGCCAAGCATGCGGCGGGACTGGGGAACAGTGGGGTTTGAGCCGAGCTTGGCACTCTCTCGTTGAGAGTGCCGAAGCCTCTATAATCTTTGGTAAATCTCCACCCGCTATACTTGACGGATAAGTCGAGTCGCGGAACATTCCGCCTCGGGAGATGCCTGGAAGCGCAAGGTGTAACACCCGCAAGGGAGACGCGCTTTTATGGATCGTGATTTTGTCCGTCAGCTTCAGGGCTTCAGCCTGGCGACTGTCGAAGTGCATTACTACATGCCTGACCACCCATCGTTGCTGCAGCAGTTCGTCTGGCAGCAATACGATCTGGCGCCGCACTTTCCGGCGCTGGCCCGGTTCCTCGATCACTGGCGGCGGGAAATCGAAGCCCCGCTGCATTCGATCCGGGTGGCGCACAGCCGCCTGATCGGACCGACCGAATGGCGGGCGGTGAACGGGGTCATCACCATTCAGTGACCTGACTGACCCGGCGCGCCCGGCGGCTTGACGAAAGTCAATGCCGCGCGGGCCGTAAAAAGTCAGCAATCCTCTCAAATCGCGCCGCGGCAGGACTCGGCGCCTGTGAAAGGATTTGCCCATGGCCACTGTTCTTGAAGCCCCCGTCACGGTCGAAGCGATCAAGCCAGACATTGGCGCCGTCGTCCGGGTGGACAGGGAGACGCTGCTCGATCCCGCCTTTGCCCCCAAGGTCATCGAACTGCTCAACAAGCACCTCGCGCTGGTCTTCCCCAAGATGAACCTGACGGACGAGGAGCAGCTTCGCTTCACTGACAACCTGGGCGACCGCATCAATTTCACCCGCACCGCGCCCGGCGGCGATTTCTCGGCGCAGGACGTCTATACGATCACGCTCGATCCCGAGGTCAATTCCGAGCCGGAATATGTCTATGGCTCGATGTTCTGGCACGGCGACGGCATCACCACGCCCAACCCGCCGCCCAAGTACACCATCCTTTCCTGCCGGGTGCCGCCCGAACAGGACGGCGAGACCGAGTTCTGCAGCACCGTTGGCGCCTGGGACAAGCTGCCTGCGGCCGAGAAGGAGAAGTACAAGGATCTGCGCGTGGTCCACACCGTGCGC
>JAYRPK010000280.1:0-1983 GCA_041911195.1 Novosphingobium sp.
CCCTCATAGCGGCCGATGCCGTGGTCCATGTGGACGACGAGGTCGCCGGGGGTGAGGGCGGAAAGTTCAGCAAGGAAGGCGTCCGCATCCTTGCGGCGCTTCTTGCGGCGCACCAGCCGGTCGCCGAGAATGTCCTGCTCGGTCAGCAGTTCCAGGTCGGCATTGGCGAAGCCGCTTTCGAGCGGCAGCACCAGCGCGACGGGCCTGCCTTTCGCCGCGATGCCCAGCGCTTCCTGCCAGGTGTCGGCCAGCAGAGGTTCATGCTTGCCCGCTTCGCCGAGGATCGAGACGATGCGCGCGCGGCTGCCGGTCGAATAGGCTGCGATCAGCGGTTTGCGGCCCTGCGCGCCAAGCCCGGCAAGGTGTTTCGCCGCCGCCTCGTAGACATTGTCGCCCCGGCCCCGCTCGGGGGTGAAATCGCGGCTGCTGGCAAAGCCGAAGTCGATGACCGTGGCGCTTTCCGGCTGGGCGAAGATATCGGCCTTGTGGATCGGCCAGTGAGCAGTGCGTTCGGCCAGTTCCTCGCGTGAGAGATAGAGTGCTCCGGGTTCGAGCGGGCGATAGGAGCCGGCCGCCTTCCCGGAAGTGTCGGACCGCGCGGTGAAATAGTCGGAAACATCGGAGAGCCGCTCCTCCGCCGCGCCCAGCGCGCCGCTGTCGATGACCATGACATCGCCGGGAGAAAGGTGATCGAACAGCGTCTCCAGCCGGTCTTCCAGCAGCGGCAGCCAGTGCTCCATGCCCGCCAGCCGCCGCCCGTCGCTGACCGCCTGATAGAGCGGGTCGGAAGTGGCGGTCGCGCCGAACTGCTCGCGATAGCGCGAGCGGAAGCGCTTGATGCTCTCCTCGTCGAGCAGGGCTTCGCTGGCGGGCAGCAACAAGTGCTGCTCGACCGAGCCAGTCGAGCGCTGGCTGTTGGGGTCGAACAGGCGCAGGGTTTCCAGCTCGTCGCCGAAGAAGTCGAGCCGCAGGCCCTGTTCGAGTCCGGAAGGGAAGATGTCGAAGATCGAACCGCGCACGGCGAATTCGCCGGCATCGACCACGGTATCGGTGCGCGAATAGCCCTGGCGCTGGAGCAGCGCGATCAGGCTCTCGCGGCCGATCTCCAGCTTGGGCTTCAGCAGCCGCACCGATTCGCGGATGCGGAACGGAGTGAGGGTGCGTTGCAGCAGGGCATTGATCGTGGTGACGATAAGCTGCGGACCCGCTTGCTTGCCCTGCAAACGGTGCAGCGCCGCCAGCCTCCGCGCGCTGACCGACAGCGCCGGGCTCGAACGGTCGTAGGGCAGGCAGTCCCAGGCCGGGAATTCGATCACTTCCAGCTCGGGTGCGAAGAAGGCCGCGGCATCGGCCATGGCGCGCATCGCCGCATCGTCCGGAGCGACGAACACGGCACGGCGAGTCTGACTGATTCCTTGGGCCGCGCGTGCAAGGTCGGCCATGACCAGCGGCTGCGCCCCTCGTGCAACCGACGCGAGGGTGAGGGGGCTCTTGGCAGAAAGGATCTTCGAAATGTCAGGCATGGTCCACGCAACAGCAAGCGCCCCGCGTGCCGAAAATGAGGCAAGCGGGGTACGAAAGTCTGGCGCCCTTAGCGGCTGGCGGCGCTGCTGTCAGCGCGGAATCTGGACAAAATCCAGCTTGCGCAGGGTGTCCATCAGCGGGCCCTGGTATTTCTCCGGAATCTCGACGGTGCCCAGCGCCCAGCCAAGCACGTCGGCATCGTCCTCGTCGAGCAGGGCTTCGAACCAGGCGATCTCCGCTTCGCCCCATTCGGGCGAGAAACGGTCGAAGAAGCAGCCCATGGTATAGTCGGACTCGCGCGTGCCGCGGTGCCAGGCGCGGAACTTCAGGCGTTTCAGGCGGGCTTCGGAGTCCATCCTCGGGCCGCTAGGCGAGAGCGGCCCAAGGAGCAAGCATCAACCCTTTTCGCGCAGCGCGCCCAGGATCTGGGCGGCGGGCTTTCCGGCTAGGTCCTTGTGC
>JAYRPK010000281.1:0-4017 GCA_041911195.1 Novosphingobium sp.
CCATCGCGCGCGGCGATGCGGATGCCCAGGATGCGCTTGCCCGGCGTTGCCCCGCGCGGGCCCAGCTCGAAGAACAGGAAGTAGGCGTTGCGAAACAGGAACATCGCCGCCATCCACAGGATGATCAGGAACTCCATGGCGTGCCCGGCCGCGCTGTCGCGATCGATATCGTTCCCCAGGTTGCTCATCCCCCCGGCGATCGAGGCCAGCACCAGGGTCGTGCCGAAGATCAGCAGGAAGATGAAGAACAGATCCAGCATCAGCGCGCCGAAGCGCGTGCCCCGGCTGGCGAGAGTCAACGGCAGGGCAATGCCTTCGGGCGTGACCATGACCCGTTCGCGGTTATTCTGGCGCATGCGCGCAAGCCGCGCCGCCGCGAGCGAGGCCTGGCTGGATCCGGGGGTGACTGCAGCCGTGTTCATGCGCCCGACGCCCCCTGCGGGTGCCTGCGGAAGGCGAAGAAATAGGCGCACCAGAACGACAGCATGAAGCCGCCGATGGTCAGCCTGGCCGCCGTATCGTTGACCAGTTGGCGTGCAAAGCCTTCGAGCATGGCCGCCACCACCAGCATCAGCACCACGCCCGCCATCACCTGCGCCGACCGGCGGCCAGCCTCGGCCGTGGCCTGCATCACAGGCTTGTCTCCGGGAAAGGCCATAGAACGGCCGATGTGCAGCCCGGCCCCGCCCGCCAGCAGGATGGCGAACAGCTCGGTCGTGCCGTGAACCGAGAGCCAGCCGATGAAATCGAGGGTCAGTCCCTGTCCGTGATACAGCCAGAGCATCGCCCCCAGCGTCCCGGTATTCTGCACCAGCAGCATCAGCGAGGGGATGCCGAAGGCGAAGCCCAGGGCAAAGGCCAGGATCGATACCTGCGCGTTGTTGCTGAACAGATAGGCCGCGAACAGCGACAGCCCGTCCTGGCCCTCGTTGCCGAACAGGGTGTCGTGCAGCACTTCGCGCGTGGCGCCTGGCACGCGGGCGTCGGCGAACTGGCCGGGGACCAGTGCATAATACCATTCCTGGTCGCTGGCGACGAGCAGCCAGCCGACCACGGTTCCCGCCACCATCACTGCCAGCGCCACCAGCAGGTCGAGCCAGATTTCGCGCACCGATGCGCTCCATCCGCCGCCGAGGAAGCGTTTGAACCACGAGCCCAGCGAGACGCGCGGGCCATAGACGAGGAACCATGCCCGCTGCACCAGCGCCTCGAGATAGCGCAGGGTCGCGGCATCGAGCGAAGTCTCGCGGGCGATCGACAGGCTGGAGGCGACCGTGCGGTAGAGCACGGGCAGGGCCTGGACGTCTTCATCGGAGAGCTTGCGCAGCTGGCCGCGCTCCATGCGGCTGACGATGGCCTCCAGCCGCTTCCAGTCGGCCTCGCGCTCCAGCCGGAAGCGGTCCGACCGCAGGGCGGCCTTTTCGATGGCGGAAAGCTGGCTCATCCGATGGCTCCGCTGCGCTTGACCGAGAGATAGGCGTCGATCAGCCTAGTGCCGATCATGTTGTAGGGAGCCTCGACCACGTCGACGCCAAGCTGCTGCAGGCGCCGCGTCACCAGTGCGCGCTGGCGCAGCAGCGAATCGGCAGTGACCGACATGGCCAGCGTCTGCATGTCGCCGGGCTCGGCCGTTGCGATCGAGGCCAGTTCCTCGTCCTCCATGGTGACGAACAGTACGACGTGCTTGGAAACCAGCCGCCCGATGCTCTCGATCATCAGTTCGGCGCTGGTGGGATCAGTGAAATCGCTGAACACCACCACCAGCGAGCGGCGCTGCAGCCGGCTGGAAAGAGTCGCCAGGGCAAGGGTGAAGTTGGGCTCCTGGGCATGATAGTCGAGCCCCGCCGCCGCGCTCTGCAGGCGGTGGAAATCGCGCGTGTCGGAAACGAACGGCGTCATCACCTCGGGCCGCGCGGCAAAGCCGAACAGCGAGACGCGGTCGCCGCTCTTGAGCGCGACGTAGGAAGTCAGCAGCGCCGCCGAGACCGCGCGATCGATGCGGGCGATGCCGGCCACCGGCTCGCACATGGTCTGGCCGCAATCGAAGGCGAAGACGATCTGGTTGTTGCGCTCGGTCTCGTTTTCCTTGGCGAAAAGGTGAACGTGGCGGGCCGAACTTTTCCAGTCGATGCGGCGGCGGTCCATGCCGGCCTGGTATTCGGTCAGGGCCTCGAACTGCGTGCCCTCGCCCCTGATGCGCCGGGTGATGAGGCCGATCTGGGCATCGCGCATGAAGGTCTGGAGGGCGGGAGAGCGGACTTCGGAAATGTTGGGCCAGATGCGGACCGGACGGTCCTCCCTGCGCCACAGCATGCGCGCGCCGAGCCCGAGCGGGCCGGTCCAGCGCAGCCACAGCGTCTCGATGGCGCCGGTGCCGCGCCGCGATGGCGAGAATGGTATCGCGGCGATCCAGCCGCCGCCCTGGCGGGGCAGCAATCGCGCCTCCGCCCTGCCCCCGGGAAACAGCCGGGGATCGCAGGACAAGGCGCAGTCCACCCCGCCGCGCGCCCCGCCCGAAAAGCCGGCGAATACCTGCATGGAATTCTCGGCGCCGACTTCGGCATCGGCGGGAGCGGAAAGCCGCAGGTCATGGACGCTTCCCGCCAGCAGCGCATCGGCCAGGACCAGGACCAGGATGGCCCCGCCCAGCGCCGGAGCGACGATCCATGCCCCCGGCGCGACCGCGGCGATGAGCAGCGCGATCGGCGCGAACAAGGCCACCAGCAGGGCGGCGCGCAAGGTAGGGACAAAGACCGGGAAGCTGGGCACCTACCGCGGCGCCTCGGTCTGCTCGACCATCTCGGCGACCAGTGCCTCGACCTGCTTGCCTTCGATCTCCGCCGCCGGGCTCAGCATCAGGCGGTGGCGCAGCACCGAGGTGGACAGCGCCTTGACGTCGTCCGGCACGACATAGTCGCGCCCGTCGAGCGCCGCACGGGCGCGGGCGGCATTGGCCAGCAGCACGGCGGCGCGCGGGCTGGCGCCGCAGGAAAGATCGGCGCTCTCGCGCGTCGCGCGGATCAGGCGCACGACATAGTCGATCACGCTTTCCGCCATGGTCACGCTCTTGACCGCCTTGGCGGCCGCATTGAGTTTCGCCGGATCGGCGACCGCGACAATGCCCATATCGGCGGGCCGCAACGGCCCGCTCTTCTCACCGAAGCGCATGACGATGCGGGTCTCTTCCTCAAGGCTGGGATCGGATACCAGCAGCTTGAACAGGAACCGGTCGAGCTGGGCTTCGGGCAGCGGATAGACGCCCTGGCTCTCGATCGGGTTCTGCGTTGCCACCACCATGAAGTGCTCGGCCAAAGGATAGCTCTCGCCATCGAGCGTCACCCGGCGTTCCTGCATGGCTTCGAGCAGCGCGGCCTGGGTCTTGGGCGGGGTGCGGTTGATTTCGTCGGCGAGCAGCAGGTCGCAGAAGATCGGCCCGCGCGTCAGGGTGAACTGGCTGGTCTGGAAGTTGAACAGGTTCGAGCCCAGGATGTCGCCCGGCAGCAGGTCAGGCGTGAACTGGATGCGCCCGAAATCAAGCCCGATGCTGGCGGCGAAGCACTGCGCCAGGAACGTCTTGGCGGTTCCCGGCGGGCCTTCCAGCAGCACGTGCCCTTGCGCGATCAGCGCGATCAGCAGGTGATCGATCGTTTCGGTCTGGCCGACCACCGCCTTGGCGATCTCGCCACGGATCGCGCCGGCCAGCTGGCCGACTTCGGCGAGGCTCATCGTTGCAGTATCGCTCATCGCTTCAATGTCCTTTCAAGCGAATGGAGTTCTTGCGCGGCCCTGAGCATGTCCCAGGGGCCGCGCGCCGCGCGCAGCCGCGCGGCGATGACGGAAAAGGGCGGAGCATCGCCGCGCCGCCCGGCCAGCGCGCGGTCGATCGCGGCCTCGGTCGCCTCGGCATCGGCCATGCGCGGAAGCGCCAATGCCCGGGCAAGCCGCTCGCGCGCGTGTTCGGCATAGGGCCCGCCGATCAGGTGCAGGCGGCGGGTGCGGCGGACCAGCGCGGCGGCG
>JAYRPK010000282.1:0-1518 GCA_041911195.1 Novosphingobium sp.
AGCCGGCAGCTGCGCGCAGCCTGTTCAACGCAGGCGTGGGTTCGGGGATTTTCGACATGCAGGCATTTTAGCGGCGGGGCGCCCAACAAGCCATGGCAATCGACGGCGGCCAAACAGCGGAACAGATCCTGAGTCTTGTGTTTGGGTGGATGGCCGAAAAGTTTGACGACCTACGATAGCTCCGTCATGCCGAGTTTCACTCAAAGGAAGGCCGCCACCCTAATCATAGCCGCCCGGCTGCCTTCAGGGCCGCTTGTATGGTGGCAAGCGGCAGGAACAGAGGCGGCGCCCAGTAGGGGAAGCGCGCCCTAGGCCTCGTTCCAACCGGCCACTCGTTCATGCTCGACATCTATCAGCACAGCGCCCCCAGCGACCCTAGGCCGCAGCGACAGGCAACGCATCTATGTCACATTCAATCCACACGATCCAACTACGCTCGGGCCGGGGCTTCGTGCGACTCCTTGTGGAGATCCATATCAATCACCGCATCCGCCATGGCGGCCAGTTCCGGCGTCTGGGACACGAAGAACTCCTGCTGATATCCCCCCAGCCGCAGCACCTCCCGCTTCATCGCCATGAACATGCGCTTGCGCTCGGGGTCCAGCGGCCCATCGGCCTCGTCCGAGAACAGTGCGCCGTAGCGTCGCCCCGTGTGCTGGGCGAGGTACAGCGCCACCGCCCGGATCAGGCACTCGTTGATCCAGACTCGTTCGCCGCCGCTCATCAGGCCGACACTTTTGCTCTCCCCCGACTCGGCGTCGTGCACTAGGATGTCGAAGCCCTCCTTCTGCTCGCCCTTGCCCGTTTCCACCAGCGTCTGGATGGACACCGTAAAGCGGGGACCGTAGCAGGCGAGCAGGAGGTCATTGGCGAGCGCCGACAAGGCCGGGCCGGCGTCATCGATGGCCAGCGCGATCAGACCATCGTTGCTCATGCATTTGGCAAACAGGTTCCAGTTACCCAACTCGGTTTCGACGTGAGCGATGCGGTTCGCCACCAGTGCCTGGCGGCCGGCTAGGGACGCAGCCTGCTGCACCAGGACACCCAAGGTTTCGGCATCCCCCACTGCGTTAAGATGGGCCTGCTCGGCGGCAGTCACCGACTGTGCCGCCTGTTCCATCCTCGTCTGCGCATCGATCAGGCACCGCTCGTCATAAGGCGCAGGTAAGGCCGCCAGCGCCTGCTGGAGCCGGTCGAGGGCGGCACGGTAGTGCTTCGCCTGCTGTTCGCGCTGGTGGGCGATCGCCTGCCGCGCCGCATCGATCTGCTGGCGCTCGGCGGCCTCCTCGGGCATCTCCGCCGGCGACTGATCAGCCGCGGCATCTGGGCCCTGCGCCGTCCGCAGTACAGTCAACTCCTCCTCGATGTCCGCCAGCGTGGCTCGCGCCCGTGCCATTTCCCCGCCCTGGGCGGCCAGCAGCGCAAACCGCGAGGCATGCGCCCGGGCACGCTCGGCCAAGAGCTCGGCCCGGGCCAATGCCTGCGGTGCAGCGGCTAGGGCCTCATGCTGTTCGCGCA
>JAYRPK010000283.1:0-2207 GCA_041911195.1 Novosphingobium sp.
CAGATGCGGCTATGCTCGAGGAAGCGGCCGATGATCGACTTGACTGCGATGTTTTCCGACATGCCCGGCACACCGGGCCGCAGGCAGCAGATGCCGCGCACCACCAGGCTGATCCGCACGCCTGCCTCGCTCGCGGCATAGAGCCGGTCGATCAGCCTGGCGTCGGTCAACGAATTCATCTTCGCCCAGATCGCCGCCGGCTTTCCGGCGCGGGCATTGGCCATTTCCGCATCGATGCATTCGTAGAGCCGGCTACGCAGCGAAACCGGCGAGATCGCCAGCATTTCGGTGCGCCGTGGCTCGACATAGCCGGTAACGAAATTGAACAGCTTGCCCGCATCGCGCCCGACGCGCGGATCGGCGGTGAAGAAGCTGAGGTCGGTATAGATACGGGCGGTCAGCGGGTGGTAGTTGCCGGTGCCGAAGTGGCAATAGGTGCGGTAGCCGCCCTCGTCCTGGCGCACCACCATCGATACCTTGGCGTGGGTTTTCCAGTCGACGAAGCCATAGATCACCTGGACCCCGGCGCGTTCGAGCTGCGAGGCCCACAGCAGGTTCTGCTCCTCGTCGAACCGCGCCTTGATCTCGACCACCGCGGTCACCGACTTGCCGGCCTCGGCGGCGGCGATGAGCTGGGCGATCACCGCCGATTGCTTGCCGGCGCGGTAGAGCGTCTGCTTGATGGCGATGACATCGGGATCGGTCGCCGCCTGGCGCAGGAAATCGACCACAACCTCGAAGCTTTCGTAGGGGTGGTGGATGACGATGTCCTTCTCGCGGATCGCGGCGAAGCAATCGCCGTCGTGCTCGCGGATGCGTTCGGGATAGCGCGGGTTGTATGGCTCGAACTTCAGGTCCGGCCGGTCTTCCTCGACCACCGCGGCAAGCCCGCCGATGCCGATCAGGCCATGGGTTTTGATGACCAGGGCAAGGTCGAGCCCCAGCTGGGTGCGCAGCAGTTGCTCCGCCGCCGGATCGAACCGGCCCTGCAGTTGCAGCAGGATCACCAGCCCGCGCCGCCGCCGCTGGATCGCGGTGCGATAGTAGCGCACCAGGTCTTCGGCGTCCTCCTCGATCTCGATGTCGCTGTCGCGCAGCACCCGGAACACGCCGTGGCCCAGGATCCTGAAGCCCGGGAAGATCAGGCCGGCGTGGCGCTGGATCACGTCCTCGATCGCGACGTAGTGCGCCTGTTCGCCCGGCACGCGCACGAAGCGCGGCAGGCTCTGCGGGATCAGCACCAGTTCCATCACCTCGGCGCTGTCGGAATTGCGCATCAGCGAAAACAGGATGCCGATGCCCTGGTTGGCGATGAACGGGAAGGGGTGCGCCGGGTCGATCGCCTGGGGGGTGATGATCGGCAGGATATGCTCGCAGAACCAGTCCTTGAGCCAGCGCGCATGCGCCGCCTCCATGCGCTCGTCGCCGGCGATCCTGATGCCTTCGGCGGCGAGTTGGCGCCTGAGCTCAACGAGCGATTGCTGCTGCGCCAGTTCCAGCTCGACCGCCGCATCGCGGATGGCGGCGAACTGCTGCGAGGAAGTCAGCCCGTCGATCGACACTTCCTCGATCCTGCGCCGCACCTGTCCGGCGAGGCCTGCGGCGCGGACCATGAGGAATTCGTCGAGGTTGCTGCCCGAGATCGACAGGAAGCGCAGCCGCTCCAACAAGGGGTAATGCGGATTGCGCGCCTCTTCCAGCACGCGCCGGTTGAACGCCAGCCAGCTCAGCTCGCGGTTGAAGAAGCGGCTGGCGGGCGTGCCGCCCGGCGCGATCGGTATCGTCGTATCGGTCACTCGCCTGCCCCGCATGCCGCTCCGATTCCCGCTCATCATGCAATGCCATTACAACATGATGACACCTTTGCGGCAGTATCAATGCGCTATCGCAATCGGTTTTGCCGGCTTGCGAAAAAAGGGGGCGGGCAGCTTGCGCCGCCCGCCCCAGGTGCGTTCCGATCGGGGAGGAGGGAGGATCAGAACGAGATGCTTGCCTCGATGCCGAAGGTGCGCGGTGCGTTGAAGTTGGCGTAGTCGCCCAGCACCGTGCGGTAGTCGAGCCCGTCGAGCGGGCTGCTGTTGGCGTTCGACCGGCGGTAGATGTGGTCTTCGTTGAACAGGTTGCGCGCCCATGCGGCGATGGTCAGCTTCTGCCCGCCTTCGCCCATGGCAATGTCGGCCAGCGAAAGCCGCGCGTTGACGATGAAG
>JAYRPK010000284.1:0-2556 GCA_041911195.1 Novosphingobium sp.
GACCCCGAGCCGGTCGTGCACCAGCAGGGCCCTGTTCCTCCCGGTACGCCGATCGACGTCCTTGCCCTGCTGGTCGATTGGGTTACGGTATTCCAGCCGTGCATGTTCCGGCGCGACCTGATCGAGCGCGCGGGGCCCTACCGGCACGACCTGCGGTCCGGCCAAGACACCGAATTGCTCTACCGCATCATGGCTGCCGCACGAAACGTCCAGCATATGCCCGAAACGCTCATCCTGTACCGCTGGCACCCGGAAGACCAGCTGTCGCAGCAGGACCTGTCGAAACGCCTGGTCTATCGCGCGCACCTGTGGTCGATAATGCAGAAGCACCTCGACAAGCGCACCGATCTCAAGTGGACCGAGAAGCGAACCTTCCGGATCAAGAAATATCATGTCGCCACCGAGGCAATGCCATACGATCCGGCCGAAGCCAAAGCGCTGATGAGCGACGTGCGGTTTGCGGATGGGCTATCCTCCGCCTTGCGTCGCCTCTTACATCGGATTCGCATGAGGATTCAGGTCATGATGACTGGAAACCCCTATCCCGCCACCTTCGCCGCCGCGCCAATTCTCGACGATCAGCGGAAGCTGATCCGGCAACTAGGCTATGCGCTCGGCTCGACGAAATGATGCGGATTTCCACCATCATCCCGGCCTACAACCGGGCGGACCTGATCGGCGAAACCCTGCGCTCGGTGCTGTCGCAGAGCCTGCCGCCGCACGAGGTGATCGTCGTTGACGATGGCTCGAGCGACGGCACGCCCGATGCGGTCGCCGAGTTCGGCAAGCAAGTGACCCTGATCCGCCAGGCCAATGCCGGCGCCGGCGCTGCGCGCAACGCCGGCCTTGCCCGATCGAGCGGCGAGGTGATCCACTTCATGGACAGCGACGACCTGTCGACGCTCAATTCCTATGAGCAGGCGGCAAGGCGCTTCGCCGCCGGCGCGGACATGACCTATGGCCCCTGGCTGAAGGCAAGGTTCGACGGCACGCGGCTCGCCCCGGAACCCTTCGTCCAGCAACAGGGGCCGGTGCACTCCGGCCGCCCGCTCGATGTGCTGGCCCTGCTGGTCGATTGGGTGACGGTATTCCAGCCGTGCATGTTCCGCCGCGACCTGCTGGAACGGGCGGGCCCCTACCGGCTCGACCTCAAGCCTTCGGAGGACACCGAGCTGCTCTATCGCATCATGGCCAATGCCCGCGCGCCGGCGCATGTCGCCGAAGCACTGGTGCTCTACCGGGTCCACCCGGAAAACCAGATCTCGGAGCAGAATCCTGGCCGCCGCCGGATCGACCGCGCCAACCTGTGGTCAGTGCTGGAACAGCACGCCAAGGCTCGCGGCGACCTGAGCCGCGCCATGTGGAGCAGGTTCCGGCGCAAGAAGTTCGACGCCGCCAGCGATGTCGAGGGCTTCGACGCGGATCTCGCCCAGAGGCTCGCCAGCGATGTCGGCCTGTGGGAGCGGCTGCTGCTAAAACCCGGCCGCTTCGCCCACCGTGTGCGGGCAAGGCTGCGGGTCATGGCGACGGGCAATCCCTATCCCGCGGTCTTTGCCGCCGCCCCGATCACGCAAGCGCAGCGCGAGCAGGTCCGCCTGCTGGGCTATGAGCTGCCCTCGCCGGCCGGGGGCGGATAGCGGCCATGGCGCTCTCGGGCCTGTTGCGCCGCCTTGTCGGCCAGATCCCGGCGATCGAGCGGCGCCTGCTGTCGCGGCGCAGCTATTCGCAGGAAGGCGAAGACCTGGTGCTGGCGCGCCATTTCGGCGACCAGCAGCGCGGCTTCTTCGTCGATGTCGGCGCGCACCACCCCTTTCGTTTTTCCAACACCCAACTGTTCTACGAACGCGGTTGGCGCGGCATCAACATCGATGCCCAGCCGGGCAGCATGCGGGCATTCCGCCGCTACCGCCCGCACGACATCAATCTGGAGGCCGGCGTCGGCGAACAGGCGGGCACGGCCAGGTTCTTCGTGTTCAACGAAGGCCTGCTCAACACCTTCGACGAGGAAATCGCCCGGCTGAGGGACGCGCCCCCGTTTCGCATCATCGAGACCATCGAAGTGCCGGTTCAGCCGCTGGCGGCGATCCTGGAGGAGCACCTGCCGCCGGGAACGGTCATCGACCTGCTGTCGGTCGATGCCGAAAACCGCGACCTGGAAGTACTGCGCTCCAACGACTGGAGCCGGTTTCGCCCGCGTGCCGTGCTGGTGGAAGTCTATGGCAGGAACCTGGCCGAGCTGGCGGTGGAGCCGATCTCCACCTTCCTGGCCGGGCTAGGCTATGTGCCGCTGGGCAAGACCGTGAACACCGTCCTGTTCGTCAGCCCGGATCAGCCGAGCCAGGGCGCATAGCCCAGCGCATAGTCCAGATCGTGCGAGCGCTGGCCGACGACCACTGCGGGATTGCCGGCAACGACGGTGTAGGGTTCGACGTCCTTCATCACCACCGCGCCTGCCGCCACTACAGCACCCTCGCCGATGGTCACTCCGGGCATGATCAGGGCGCGATAGGCGATCCAGGCGCGGTCGCCGATTGTCACTTCTCCGCCGTGGTCGGC
>JAYRPK010000285.1:0-2047 GCA_041911195.1 Novosphingobium sp.
CCTTCCGGCTTGGCGAGGTCGATCGCGGCCGAGCGCTTGTTGCGGTTGGCGCAGAGGTAATAGGCGCTTTCCTGCGGATCGTCCGAACCGTCGGGTCGCTTGAGGAACGGCGGCCCCCAGGCACGGGTATCGTCGCCCTTGCCGGGCAGTTCGACCTTGAGCACGTCGGCGCCGAAATCGGCGAGGATCTGAGTCGACCAGGGGCCGGCGAGGACGCGCGAGAGATCGAGGACCTTGATGCCGTCGAGGGCGCGTGGCGGCTGGCTTGCATTCATTCCCAAGTCTTCCTGTCTTATCCGAGCCGAACCAGCGTGCGGCCCATGTTCGATCCGTCGAACAGTCCCAGGAACGCGGTCACGGCATTGTCGATGCCCTCATGAATGGTTTCCGTCTGCCGGAGCAGGCCGGCTCGGTGCCAGGCCTTCATGTCGGCAAGGAAGTGCTGCTCAAGGTCGAGGTGGTCGCCGACGATGTAGCCTTCCAGCCGCAGCCGCTTGCCCATGATCAGAGTCAGGTTGCGTGGCGGAGTCACCGCGCCGGCGCTGTTGTATTGCGAGATCATGCCGCAGATCGCCATGCGGGCAAAGGGATTGGCCAGCGCGATGGCGGCATGCAGGTGGTCGCCGCCGACGTTGTCGAAATAGAGGTCGATGCCCTTGGCGCCCAGTGCCTTCACTTCGCGGGCCAGCGCCTTGGTGAGGTTGGCTTCCGCCTTGTAGTCGATGACGCCATCGAGTTTCAGCTCGTCGCGCAGGTAGGCGGCCTTGTGCGCCCCGCCGGCCGCGCCGATCACCTTGTGGCCCTTGATCTGGGCGATCTGGCAGGCCAGCGAGCCCACTCCGCCCGATGCGGCGGAAACGAACACCACGTCGCCCGGCTTCAGCCCACCTACCCGGATCATCCCGGCATAGGCGGTGAGGCCGGTCATGCCGGCAAAGCCAAGATAGGCGCTTGGCGGCAATTGCGAGCAATCGCGCAGTTGCAGGGCTGAGGCGGGCGCGGTGAACACCTCGCGCCAGCCGAGCCGGGAGAACACAATGTCGCCCGGAGCGAAGCCGGGATCGGCGGATGCGATGACTTCGCCTATCGCCGGCCCTTGCATCGGCTGGTCCAGTTCGAAGGGCGGCACATAGCTGCGGGCGTCGTCCATGCGTCCGCGCATCGCCGGGTCGACCGCCATGAAGAGGTTGCGAACCATGACCTCGCCTTCGCGCGG
This sequence comes from Novosphingobium sp., assembly GCA_041911195.1. Classification (GTDB taxonomy): domain Bacteria; phylum Pseudomonadota; class Alphaproteobacteria; order Sphingomonadales; family Sphingomonadaceae; genus Novosphingobium. Next base: position 1,217 of record JAYRPK010000285.1, read on the forward strand.
CTGCGGCACCTCGGTTTCGGCCATGGCGAAGTCGGCGGGAACCGGCGCGCCCTGCGGCCTTCGCTTCAACTGGATTTCGCGCGAAATCACTTTCGAATCTCTCCGATCGGCACAGCTGCGGGTCCATGCCCCGATGCGCGCCTTCCTAAGGCCATGGATCGTCACTTGCCAATCTATTTTTGCACTCTCACGCAAAATTGATCGACAAGCGGCGTGCGGCGTTATAGCGGTGCCGCCGGAAATCCGGAGTAAAGTCGGAGTAACGAGGCGCATGAACCTGCCGCACATGTCCACACCGATCACGCTGGGCGGCGTCACTGTGAAGAATCGCGTGCTCGCCCCACCGCACGCGGCGCTGCTGGGCAACCTGTTCGGTACGGAGGAAGAGGCGGAGCGCTATATCGGCTACTGGCGCGCCATTGCAGAGGGCGGGACCGGCTATCTTGTCGCGCTCAACGGCTTTGTCGAAAACCTGCTGCCGCCCGGCTTCGATCCGGCTGGCGTCGGCTCGCGCAAGGGTGGCGTGTTCCGCAACCCGCTGTTCGTCGAGCGCATGGGCCGCATCGCCGAAATCGGACATGCCAATGGCGCCAAGGTCGCGACGCAAATGATCATGCAGGGCGGCATGCCGCACGGCCCTTCGCACCACCTTTCCGGGCCGGTGATCAACCTGGTGCCGCATGCGCTGAGCCGCGGCGAGGTGGCCTGGTTCGTCAAGGAATACCGCCATTCGGCCGAGCAAGCGCTGGCCGCCGGGCTCGACGGGGTGGAACTGCACGCCAACCACGACGACCTGATCGAATGGTTCCTCTCGCCGCTGACCAATCGCCG
>JAYRPK010000286.1:0-6156 GCA_041911195.1 Novosphingobium sp.
ATAGGCAATGGTCTTGCCCAGGCCCTGCGCCAGGGGAACGCCGGCTTCCCAGCCGAACAATTGCCGGGCCTTCGAGATATCGGGCTGGCGCTGTTTGGGATCGTCGGGCGGCAAGGGCTGGAAGACCAGCTTGGACGAACTTCCGGTCTGGGCGATGACCTGCTGGGCCAGTTCCAGCATCGAGAATTCGCCCGGATTGCCGAGATTGACCGGTCCGGTCACATCATCGGGCGTGGCCATCATCGCCATCAGCCCGGCAACCAGATCGTCGACATAGCAGAACGAACGGGTCTGCGTGCCTTCGCCATAGATGGTGATGTCTTGCCCGCGCAGCGCCTGGACGATGAAGTTGGAGACCACCCGGCCGTCGTTGGGATGCATGTGCGGGCCATAGGTGTTGAAGATCCGCACCACCTTGATCGGGATGCCATGCTGGCGGTGATAGTCGAAAAACAGCGTCTCGGCGCAGCGCTTGCCTTCGTCATAACAACTGCGAGGGCCGATCGGGTTCACGTTGCCCCAGTATTCCTCGACCTGCGGGTGGATGTCGGGATCGCCGTAGACTTCACTGGTCGAGGCCTGCAGCACCGGAATGCGCAGCCGCTTGGCAAGACCCAGCATGTTGACCGCGCCCAACACGCTGGTCTTGACCGTCTGCACCGGATCGAACTGGTAGTGCACCGGCGATGCCGGGCAGGCGAGGTTGTAGATCTCGTCGACCTCGACATAGAGCGGAAAGGTCACGTCGTGGCGCATCAGCTCGAAGTTGGGATGGCCGAGCAGCGGCGCGACATTGGCCCGGGTGCCGGTGAAGAAATTGTCGACGCACAGCACCTGGTGCCCTTGTTCGACCAGTCGCGCGCAAAGGTGCGAGCCGATGAAGCCCGCCCCGCCCGTCACCAGCACGCGCTTCTGGATCGAATAGCGGGTGGAAGTCGCTGTCATACCTGTCCTTTGTCCGGCCCCGGGGCCATTGCATCGATGAATTGCCGCATGCGGCCTAGCGCCGGTTCGGCAGCCGGGTCCAGCAGCAATTCCACTGCATCCGCAAGCCTTTCCACATCGCCCAGCCAGGCGCGTTCAAGCGAAGCGGCGCACTTGGCCCGCCATTGCGCCTCGTCCTGCCCCAGGACAGCCATCGCACTGGCGATTGCCGCGGGCGAACCGCCTTCGACGACATGGCCGTTGACCCCATCGCGCACCAGAACGTCGCCCGCGCCCACTGCCGGGGAAACTACCACCGGCAGCCCCAGCGCCAGCGCTTCGTTGACCACCAGCCCCCATTGCTCGACCGTGCTGACCAGCAGTAGCGCCAGCGCTCCGGGCAACATCCGGGAGACCTCTCCGGCGCTGAGAAAGCCCGGGAAATCGACCAGGCCGGCAATCCCCAGCGCATCGGCCCGCGCCTTCAGCTCGGCCTCTTGCGGCCCCGACCCGACCAGGACCAGCCGCCGCGCCGTAGTTCCGGCCGTTGCGGCATAGGCGGCATAGCCATCGAGCAAGCCGAGAAGGTTCTTCTTTTCTACGAAACGGCCGACATAGACGAATGGCCGCGCGGCAAAGTCCGCCCCATCGGTCGCGAGCTTGCCGCCTGCCTGCATGCGGATTCGCTCCACGCCGACTGTGTCGTAGCCGGGCAGTACCCGGCGGCGGCGAAAGCCGAGCAAGCGCGCATAGGCCATGTGCCGCCGCGCGCCGACGATCGCCGCGCGATAGGGCAGAAGCAACAGGGCCTTGAACCGTTCGAACAGGCGCGAGCGCGGGAAATCGTCGTACTTCGATTCGCTCATCATCACCATGCGCACGCCCAGCAGCGGCAACAGCCAGGACAGCATCATGATGTCGCGTTCGTTGTAGCCGATGCCGACAAGCACGGTGTCGCAATGGCGCAATGCGCGAAACTGGGCGGCGAACCGGCGCAGGAGCGGCACCTTTTCATAGTCCTCGCCGGCAAACAGCGTCAGCTTGCACGCACCGGCCACTTCGCCCGAAGGCTCCCAGGCATAGGTTTGCGACGAGGCGCAGACTTCCACCGCCAGCACCTCGGCCCGCCCGGCCAGCCGCCGCGCCACTGCCTCGCAGCGATCGACATGATAGGCGGCAAACTGGGCGTACAGCAGCGCAATCCTGGGCGGGGAGCGAGACACGGCTTCGTCTTGGATCGGTTGGCCGTCGATTGCAATCGCCGCCGCTGTGGGCGCGAAGGGCCAAGTGGCTGGCCAGAACCGGGATTTCGGTTATGGGCCTGTCATGAGAGTCGCGGTATTCCACCCGGGCACCCAGCACAGCTGGCAGACCGCGCTGGCCTTGCAGCAGCTTGGCCGGCTCGCCTGGTACGCCACCTCGATCTTCTATCAGCCGGACCGTTTCCCCTATCGCCTCGAACGGATGCTGCCCGGCCCGCTGGGGCGGCGCGCCCATGCAGAGTTTCGCCGTTTCAGCCACCCCCTGCTCGATCCCGCCATGGTGCGCACCACAGGGCTTGCCGAATGGTTCGAACGCCTGGCCGCCCGCGCCGGCTGGCGCGGGCTGGCGAGCCGCATCGACATGTGGGGCAATCGCCGGTTCGTCGATCGCATCGCCGCCGACATCCGCTCGTCCGATCCTTTCGCGCTGTGGGGCTATAACGGCAGTTCGGCGACCAGCTTCGCGCTCGCCAAGCAGCTCGGTCGCACCTGCATCCTCGACCGCACCAATGGCGACTTTCGCGTCTACAACGCGATGATGGCCGATATCGCCGACCGCTTCGGCGACTGGTTCCTGCCGGTCGAGCGCGAAGTGCCGCAATCGACCATTGCCCAGGACGAACGCGAATATGCCCTGGCCGACACCATCCTGGTCGGCAGTCCCTTCGCGGCGCAAACGATCCGGCAGGCGGTTCCCGACCCGGCAATCCACGCCAAGCTGCGGGTGCTGGAATACTGTTATGACGAAGCCTTGTTCGCCGCCGCGCCGCCGCCCGCGCCGGTCGACTGCAAGGGGCCCGTCAAGTTCCTGTTCCTGGGCCTGGTCATTCCGCGCAAGGGCATTCATCACGTGCTCGAGGCGATTGCCCGCATCCCCGCTTCGCAGGCCGAACTGACCATCGTCGGCGAGATGCGGGTGCCGGCCAGAGCCTTTGCCCCCTATGCCGACCGGGTGACGTTCCAACCCACCGTGGCGCGGGCCGATGTGCCGGCGATCATGCGCGAGCACCACGTGCTGATGTTGCCGAGCTATTTCGAGGGAGCCGGTATCGTGCTCTACGAGGCGTTGGCATCGGGCTGCGCGCTTATCCAGTCGGATCGCTGCACCCCTGCGGTGAGCGAGCGGACCGGGATCATGCTCGACCGGCTCGATACCGATGCCGTCCATCAAGCCATGCTGGCGGCGATCGAGGACCGCGACCGGCTGGATCACTGGCGCGCCCATGCCATCGAGGAAGCGCAGGCCTTCACCTTCGCGCGCTATCGCGAGAATGTGGCGCGCCTGCTGGCCGACCTCGGACTGGAAGGTTGAGCGATGCCATCGCCCGGCTTGCCGCTGGGCGCGGGTTTGGCTAGCAGGTCGGCCGCCGTGCAAGCCTTTTCCAGACATTTCCCGAGCATATGCGCCCAGGGCCAGGCGGCATGATTCAGGGCGCGGCCAGCACCTGGCGCGATCTCTATGCGATCGTGCGCCCCTGCGGCCGGCGGCGGCTGGCCCTGGTCCTGGCCATGATGATGGCGCAAGCGCTGCTGCAGACGCTAGCGGTGTTCTCGCTCGTCCCCTTCCTCAGCGCCGCCGCCGATATCGACGCCTTTCGCCAGTCTCGGCTGGGCAGTCTGTTCGTCTCGGCCATCGGCGGCGGCAGCGATCATCGCATACTGATCTGGGCGGGCTCGATTTCGCTGGCGATCCTGGTGGCGAGCAATCTCATGGCCCTGACGGCGGACTATGGCCGCAGCCGCTATGCCTATCTGGTCGGCCACCTCCTGCGAATCAGGCTTCTCGCCGACCTGCTCGACAGGCGCTATGAGTATTTTCTGGGGATCAACAGCTCGGTGCTGCTCAAGAACCTGGTCGACGATACCGGCCATGTCGCCGATCACATGGTGTCCCCGGCGCTGGACATCGTCGCGCGGGTGGTACTGGTGCTGCTGCTGGCCGCCGGGGTCATGTTGGTGGAGCCGCTGATCGTCGCGGGTGGGCTGGTGGTGGTGGTACTCTATTACCTGCTGGTGATGCGGCCAATCCGGCGGCGGGCGCAGCGCACTTCCGACCGGGTGAAGCACGATATCCGCGCGCTCTATTTCGAGATCACCCAGACGCTGGGCGCGATCAAGCCGATCCTGGCCGCCGACCGCAAGAACTGGTTCGTCGCCCGCGCCGAACGCATTTCGCGCCTGCATGCCGAGGAAGTGCCGCGCATGCCGATGTATGCGGCGATACCGCGCAGCGGGCTGGAAGTTGTCGTGTTCGGCGGCATGATCGCCTGGGTGCTGGGGGCGCTGGTCACCGGCGGCAACCTCGTGGCGATGATGCCGCGAATCGGCCTGATCGCGCTGGTCGCCTATCGGGTGATGCCCTCGGTCCAGCTGATCTTCATGCAGATCGCCCACATGACTGCGGCCGGCCAGTCGCTGGAAGAAGTGACCGGGCTGATGCGCGAACAGCAGGCGCATTCGGCGCTGGGCGCGCGCGAGGCGGGCAATGCCGCGCCCGAACCGATGCACTGGAAGCGCGAGATCCGCTTCGATGCAGTGAACTTCACCTATGCCGGTGCCGCCGAGCCTGCATTGGCGGACATTTCCTTCACCATCCGCAAGGGCGAACGGGTGGCATTCGTCGGTCCCACCGGCTCTGGCAAGTCGACCCTGATCGACCTGTTCCTCGGCCTGCTACGGCCCAGCAGCGGCCACATCATGATCGATGGCCAGCCGTTGAGCGCCGACACCATGCCGGCCTGGCGCCGCGCGGTCGGCTATGTGCCGCAGGAACTGTTCCTGCTCGATGGCACGATCGCCGAAAACATCGCGTTCGGCGGCGAGGGAAGCAGGGATCGCGTGCTGGGCGTGAGCGAAGTGGCGCAGGTGCGCAAATTCGTCGAGGAAGGCCAACCGGAGGGCTTTGACACCCAGGTCGGCGAGCGCGGCGTGCGGATCAGCGGCGGACAGCGCCAGCGCATCGCGCTCGCCCGGGCGCTGTTCGGCCATCCCAACGTGCTGGTGCTCGACGAGGCCACCAGCGCGCTCGATCCCGCGACAGAGAAGCGCGTGGTCGCCGCATTGAACCAGGAGAGCGAGGAATTGACCGTGGTTACCGTGACACACCGGCTGGGCACCGTGAAAGATTACCATTGTATCCATTACGTCGAGCACGGCCGCATCGTCGCATCGGGCGGCTTCGAGGAGCTTGCCCGAAGCCACCCGGCCTTTCGCGAGCTGGCGGGCTGACGCCTTGCGCATTTCGACCATCATCCCTGCCTACAACCGGGCCGACTTGATCGGCGAGACGCTGCGCACCATATTATCGCAGTCGCGCCCGCCGCACGAGGTGATCGTCGTGGACGATGGTTCGACAGACGGCACGCAGGACGCCGTGACCGCCTTTGGCAAGGACGTGACGCTCATTTGCCAGGCCAACGCCGGCGCCGGGCCTGCCCGCAACGCCGGTTTCGCCCGCTCCAGCGGCAACATCATCCATTTCATGGACAGCGACGACTTGTGCTCGCTGAACTTCTATGAGGCCGCGGCAAGGCGCATAGAAGCCGGGGCGGACATGACCTACGGCCCCTGGCTCAAGACGCGGATCGAGGGAAACCGCCTCGACCCCGAGCCGGTCGTGCACCAGCAGGGCCCTGTTCCTCCCGGTACGCCGATCGACGTCCTTGCCCTGCTGGTCGATTGGGTGACGGTATTCCAGCCGTGCATGTTCCGGCGCGACCTGATCGAGCGCGCGGGGCCCTACCGCCACGACCTGCGGTCCGGCCAAGACACCGAATTGCTCTACCGCATCATGGCTGTCGCACGAAACGTCCAGCATATTCCCGAAACGCTCATCCTGTACCGCTGGCACTCGGAAGACCAGCTGTCGCAGCAGGACCTGTCGAAACGCCTGGTCTATCGCGCGCACCTGTGGTCGATAATGCAGAAGCACCTCGACAAGCGCACCGATCTCAAGTGGACCGAGAAGCGA
>JAYRPK010000287.1:0-2695 GCA_041911195.1 Novosphingobium sp.
AGATCCATTGGGGCCATGTCGGCACGCTGAAGCACTACGCGGGCCTGCTGCGCCAGATCACCGACAGCGCCTTCAAGGAAGGCGAACACGCCGCCTGACGCGCCCACACGGCGCGACGGCCGCCCCGTCCGACGACGGGGCTTGCCTCCGTAGAAGGCACGCACACCGCGCGCCCACAGCCACGGAGGCCCCGATGACCACCCCGTCCGACACCCAGACCATGATCCTGTCCCGCGCCGCGACCCGGCCCGGCAACCTCGCCCTGCCGCTGCCCGAGGGGCTGGTCGGCGCCGCCGCCAAGATGGTCGTCGGCAAGATGATTGCCCGCGGCTGGCTCGAGGAGGTCGAGGCCAACCTGCGCCGCAGCGAGCCGATGTGGCGCGAGACCGGCGACGGCCACGGCACCACGCTGATCGCCACTGAGGCCGGGCTGGAGGCCATCGGGATCGAGCCGGTGGTGGCCAGCGCCGTCGCCAGTGTGCGGAGGGCGAAGCCCAAGGCGGAACCCGCGGAATCGCCCGAAGACACCGGCACTGCGAAGCCCGTCGCTATCCGCGCTGGCACCAAGCAGGCGCAGATCATCGCCCTCCTTCAGCGGCCCGAGGGCGCGTCGATTGCCGAGATCGTCGAGGCAACGTCGTGGCAACCACACACCGCGAGGGGCATGATTTCAGGGGCGCTCAAGAAAAAGCTGGGACTCCGGATCACGTCTGCGGCGGAGGAAGGTCGCGGAACAGTCCATCGGATCGGGTGAGCCGCCAAGACACGCCGCTCACAGCCACACTTTTCAGGCCGCCGCCGCAAAGCCCTCTGGACGGAACCTCACCATCGCTTCGGGGCCGCGCTGGTCAAGATCGTAGAGAGCGGGCCGTGCGGTCAGATAGCTGCGCCAAGTCTTTTCCGGCAGCGTGCTGATCTTGATCCCATGCGCCACATGCATTTTCGGGGCAAGTTCGGCGATGCGCATACCAGAACCCTTCTTGCTGTGTTGGGCAATCATCGCCCTGATTTTCAGATCCAGTTCTGTGACACCTGTCGGTACCTTGGGCACCAGTTTCACGGTCGGTTGTGCACCCAGTTCGACAAAGGACGAGCAACTGGCCCTGAACATGCGCGTGGCCTTCGCTTCTCCGATCCCGATGACCCGTGCGCCGAGTTCGCGCAATCGGACAGCAAGGTGGGTGAAATCACCGTCAGAAGTGGCGATGATGAAGCACATTGCAGCCTTTGAATGCACAAGGTCCATCGCATCGATGGCCAACAGTATATCTGCGGCGTTCTTGCCGGACCCTGCATGGATAAGCCGATACCCGATTGCGCCGTGCCAGTCGGATGCCCGCTGGGCGTCCAGATAGGCTCGCACCACAACGGGATCGCCGTGCTTCATGGCGATGCCAAGGATGGATGCAGCATTCTTGCCGCTGATATTGTCGCCATCCACGAGCACTGCCACTGGCTGGGTCATGTCGCTCACCGTCTTCTGTGTTTCCATCCCCGCTACCGGAGGATTGCGTCAAAAATTCGGCATTTCCCACAACAGAGCTCTTGTGCTGATGCCAGCATCAGAATTGCCGCCAGCGCTCGAACAGCCTGCGCAGGGTATAGCCCCTAGTCAAAGAGATCGCGGTGAAGATCCCGCCCAGCGCCAAGTTCTCACCGAGGTTCGGATTCAGGCCGAACCATGGGAACACGACGATCTTCGTGGCGACTGCCAGCGCGTAGCCCAAAGCGACATTGGTGATGGCCTCGATCAGCGACATGCGGCGCGACTGCGTCATGACCGCTTCCTCGGCCGGTGCGCCGGTTTCCTGGCCTCCTCCTGTTCCGTGATCTGGTGGGCCGCTCGCCCCGTCGCCATCTCCCACCGCCGCACCGCCACGTCGCAATAGACCGGGTCCAGTTCCGCCGCGCAGCAGCGCCGTCCGGTGCGTTCGGCTGCGATCAGCTGGGTGCCTGAGCCGCAAAAGGGCTCGAACACCAGGGCACCGGAGGCGGTGAAAGCCTCCAGTACCGCCTCGACCAGCGCCACGGGGAAGACGGCTGGGTGCGACCCGGCCGCACCCAGCCCGCCCTTGTGGCGCATGATGCGGAACACAGAGTCCGGGATGCGGTGGCTCTGGATTTCGTTGCCGAAGCCTGTCTTGCGGTGGACCGTGCCGTCGGCCCCTCGCAGGCCGCCGCCGCCAAGGGTTTCGCCCGCATGCTTGCTCTCCACCGTCTTGTTCGGCTTCCGCGGCTGGTGGTTGAAGTGGAAGATGAACTCGTGCGAGGGCGCCAGACGCCCGTTCCAGTCGCCGGGCAGGCCGGGTCCCTGGTCCCAGACATACCAGCCGAAGCGCCGCCAGCCCTGCGCGCGCATCCAGTCAACCCAGCCCTCCCAATAGGGGATCCACTCACCATCGCGGTGGACTAGGCCGAGGTTGACCAGCAGTTGGGCATCGGCGGTGACCGGCGCTGCGGAAAAGACGCCCTGAATCAGCGCATCCCAATCGCCGACCTTTTCCTTCGCCGCGCCATAGTCGCGCTGCTGGGCATATGGCGGCGAGGTGAACATCAGCGTGGCCTGTTCGCCCTGCATCAGCCTGGCGACAGCAGTAGGATCGGTGGCATCGCCACAGCACAACCGGTGCTTGCCCAGCGCCCAGATGTCTCCCGGCCGTGTGATCGGTTCGGCGGGCGGTGCAGGGATGGCATC
>JAYRPK010000288.1:0-3058 GCA_041911195.1 Novosphingobium sp.
CTGCTTGCCGACGACCGGCCCGAGGAAGCCGCGCTGCTCGCCAGCCTGGCCTGGCAACGCTTCGGCGAAGCACGGCACCTGATTCAAGCACTCAATCTCTACGCCAGCCGCGAACGGTGGGCCGAACTGGGCCGCCTGATCAGCCAGGCGCAAGGCCAGCCGGCCCTGCGTCAGGAGCCGGATTTTCTGCGTCTGGCGGCCGGCCATTACCAGCGCAGCGGCCAGCTCGATCGCGCCCGGCACACCCTGGAACATGGCCTGCGCCTCGCCCCCGAATCGGCCGAGATGCAGCAGGCCCTGCTCTGGCTGCTCATCGACAGCAAGGATGCGGCCAACCTGCGCAAACTGCTCGGCCGCCACGAAATGGCCTGGCGGCGAAACCCGGCGCTGCACGACAGCCTGGCGGCCGCCTACCAGGCGCTGTCACAACCGCAGGTCGCACTTGCCCGTTATCTGAAACCCCAGCTGGCTGAGCGGCGCACTGACTTTCTCTGGCTGATGAACTACGCCGATGCCCTGGAGCAGGACCAGAAGGCCGACCAGGCCTGGCGCCTGCGGCGCGTGCTGCTGAGCGAGGAACGGCAGGCGGCGCAGCAGAACCCGGCAGCAGCGCGCGGCTGGCTTGGCGCCGGCGACCTCGATCGCGTTCGCCGCCTGGCCCGCGCCCGGCTGATCCTGACCCAGGGCCGCGGCGACCCCGCCCTGGCGACCCTGCGCGAACTGCTCCGCCTCGACCGCGACAGCGAGGCCAAGCTGTCCGACGCCGCCGCCGAAACCGCCCTTGGCTGGCTGCAGGAACACGGCGAATACAACGCAGTGCGCGGTTTCCTGTGGCAGCAGTACGGGCGCAGCCGGGCAGATCGCCGCCCCTTGTGGGCCGAAATCACCGAATCCCTGGCCAGCCGCGACAAGGCGGCCAGCGGCGAACTGCTCGCCCGCTTCGATGAGGGCTTGTCGCGTTACGACCGGATCAACGCCGCACAGGGCGTCGGCGACACACGGCTGGCGCAGAGCGCCGCTTTCGAAACCCAGGACGTGCAGGGCGACGACGACGCGCTGCACATGCAGCTGGCCGACAGCCTGCTCGCCTTCAGCGACCACGCCGGTCTGAGCATGGCCAAACGCAGCCTGGGCAGCATTGAGGAAAAAGCCACGATGGCAAGTTACCACCTGGCTATCGACCCGAATCTGTCGCTCGACGTCGACTGGGGGCGCATCGCCCGCCGCGTACGCGACAACAATGTGTTTGCCAGCACCCCCGACGAGGAAGTGGCCAGCGCCCGCCTGCGCTGGCGTCAAGCCAACGGCGAAACCCTGTTTCGCGCCGAGCGCCGCGAAAGCTTCGACGACTACACCCCGTTGCAACTCACGCAACGGCTCCGTATCGACGACCGGCTGAGCCTCGATCTCGGGCTGGGTAACGCCCTGCCCAGCCCGGAAAGCGTCGCCCTGCGCGTTGCCGGCATGAAGCGCCAGGCGACACTGAGCCTGAATTACATGCCCACCCGGGTGGACCAGATCCAGATCGAGCATCGTCGGGAAAACTACCGGCTACAGAACGGTGAAGCGCTGGGCAACGGCCGCCACACCGGCATCAGCTACAGCCATGCCCTGCGTCAGGAAACGCCCGACCTGCAAGTCGGCGCCTTCTGGTCGATCCATCGCTTCGACCGCCAGGCGCTGTCCGACAGCGGCCAGTTGGCCCGTTTCCATCGCGACTACCTGCCGGCCGAGCAGAAGTTGCTGTATCCCAAGGTCACCAATCTGCCGGACAACTATTTCGTGCCGGACAATTTTCACTTCTACGGCCTGCGCCTCTCCACCAACACCCGCTTCGAGCAGGACTACACCCGCGCCTGGCGCCCCTTTGGCAGCATCAGTCTGACCCGGCACTCGGAACTGGGCAGCGGCTTTGACCTCCGTCTCGGCCTTGCCGGAAGCGTCTTCGGAGCGGATCATTTCGCCCTGACCGGCGGCCTGGCCAAATCGGGCATGCAGAGCGGCGGCCTGGTGCGCGAAGTGCAGCTCACGTATCGAATCCATTACTGAATCCCGCTTATTTGACAGGAACAATCCCCATGATCCATCGCCTATCACTTCTCCGTCGCCTGCCTGCCCTCGTCTTTGCCAGCTTGGTCCTGCTCGCCACCGGCTGCTCGACCCTCGACCGCGGCCTCCCGCCGACCCTGGAGCGTCAGGCCAGCTGGACTGTCCTGCCCTTTGCCAACCATACCGAGACGCCGCTGGCGGCCAGCCGGGCCGAGGCCATTGCCGAATCGCTGCTCACCGGCCAAGGCATCGGCCGCCTCCGCCGCCAGGCCGGGGCGACGACGACGGAAGCCCTGTTCGACGGCGGCGGCGAACGCGAGCAACGCCAGGCGGCACTGGCCTGGGCGCAACAGCAAGGCATCCGCTACGCCCTGACCGGCAGCGTCGAGGAGTGGCGCTACAAGGTCGGCGTCGATGGCGAGCCGGCGGTCGGCCTGACCCTGCAGATCATCGACGTGGCGAGCGGCGACACGCTGTGGAGCGGTGCCGGCGGCAAGAGCGGCTGGAGTCGCGAGGCGCTGGCAGCAGTCGCCCAGCAACTGATCCGCGAGCTGCTGCAAGCCGGCCTGGCCGGTCAGCGCTGAGGCAGCCCCGCGGTGCCCATCCGTCATCGCCTCGCGGTCCAGACCCTGCTCGGGCGCATGCGCGGCAGTCTCGACCTGAGCACCCTGCTCAGCCGGATGTTCGGCCTGCGCGGCCCGGTCCTCGGCCAGCTCACCTCGACCAGCGTGCGCCCGGCTGCCGTGCTCGGCGAAATCGTCTTCCTGCCGCTGATCGCCGTCGGACTTGGTTTTTGGTTGAATCCGAGCGACCCGCTGTGGGTCGATGCCGCCTTTCCCTGGTGCTGGTTCGCCCCGCTGATCCTGGCGCTGCGCTATGGACCGCTGCCCGGGCTGGCTGCTTCCAGCCTGTTGCTGGCGGCCTGGCTGCTCCTCAACACCGGGCACACCGATCAGTTCCCCAAGCTGTTCTTTCTCGGCGGCCTGATCCTGATCATGCTGGCCGGCGA
>JAYRPK010000289.1:0-7644 GCA_041911195.1 Novosphingobium sp.
GCCCCGGCCCGCTCCAGCCCGGCAAGTTCGGCGCCCACGGGATCAACCTGCGCCTGACCGCGCCGGGCAAGGGCACGCTTTATGTCGTCAACCACACCGGGCGCGAGGCAGTGGAGTTGTTCGCGCTGGACTGGACCGGCAGGGAGCCCATAGCCGTGTGGACCGGTTGCATACCCCTGCCCGAACGCGTGCTGAGCAATGGCGTCGCGCCGCTGGCGGATGGCGGCGTGGCCGTCACCTGGATGAACGCGCCCGAATATTTTACCGGGGCGAATGGCCGCGAGCAGGCCGCGGCCTGGATCCCCAAATTCGTCGCCGGCGAGACCACCGGCTATGTTGCGACCTGGCGCGCGGGCGAGGGGTGGAAGAAAGTGCCCGGCAGCGATGGCTCGGTGCCCAACGGGATCGAGGCCTCGCCCGATGGCAAGTGGCTCTATGTCAATATGTGGGGCAGCGGCGAAGTCCGGCGGCTGCCGCTGGGAGAAGGGCAGGCCTGGTCGACCAGGCTCGACTTCATGCCGGACAACATGCGCTGGGGCGATGACGGCAAGCTGTGGATCGCCGGCGCGGCGGGAGAGCGCAAGGCCTATTTCGACTGCGCCGCAAAGCCTGGCTGTCACAATGCCTATAGGTTCGCCAGCCTCGATCCGGCGACGATGCAGGCCACTGTGTTGCCGCATGCCGACACACCCGGCTTTGGCGATGTCACCGCCGCAGTGAAGGCGGGCGGCGACTTGTGGATCGGGGCGAATCCGAGCGAGCGGGTGGCCTGGATGCCTTTGGCTGCGGGGAAGTGAGGGCCATTTCCGCCTACTTCGGTACCGGCCCCGCCTGCCTGCTGCACCTGTAGACCATCCGCTCGTTGGGCTCGGCCGGCAGCAGCGCCTTGAGCGCGCTTTCCGCGTCGCCCAGCCGCCGCGCGGCCTCCTCGCCCGCACCGCAGGCCGGGGCCTCGAACCTGGCGCGCTCGGCCCGCACCTTCTGCATGGCGTCGAAATCGAGCAGGTAACGCTCGGTCTTGTAGACGCCGGAGGCGGGATCGAAATTGGTCACGGTCACCGTCTGCTCTTCCCTGGGCACCAGCGTGCGCGACCAGCCGCGCGCGGTCAGGCCATAGAGCGTGCGGCCATTGATGCAGCCATCGGCAGTCCAGCTGAACGGCACGTCGGTGACCGGCGAGACAGTGACCCGGCTGCGATCCGGATCGAGCACGCACAGGTAAGTGCCGCTGGTGCTCCCGGCGGCGGGCGTGGCGGAACCGGACGGGCCGGGGCTCGGCTCGACCAGCTTGAGCGCGCGCTCCTCGATCTCCGAGATGGCAGGCCGCGCCATCCATGCCAGGATCGCGCCGAGCAGCAGCACGCCGGTGGCCACGGCCGCCAGGTTGGCCTGCCTGGTCTTGCCGCGCGGACGGAAATGGAACGAGGCGCCGGTCGCCAGCACAGCCAGCAGCAGGGCGAGCCCCGCCAGCGCCATATAGTTGTCGCGCGCGGAAATCACTTCGCCCTGCGCCTGCAGCCGGGCCCGGTCGAGATCGGCGGCGCGCTTGTCCGCCGCGGCCCTTGCCGCTTCGTCCGATTGCGCCCGGTTGCCGGCCTGCCTTTCCGCCTCGGCGCGGTCGAGATCGGCGATCGAGCGGCAGGCGATGCCGGTGCTTTGCACCTGTACGCCGGCCTCCATTAGAAAGCGCATGATCTCGCGCATCGAGACGGCGAAATAGAAGGTGCTGTCCGCGCCCGATGCCGCCTCGGTGCCGAAGCTGTTGATCCCGACGACCCGCCCGCAGCCATCGAGCAAGGGCCCGCCGCTGTTGCCCGCGCCGATCGGTGCGGTGTGGAGCAAGGTATCGAAGGCCTTCGACGATCGGCCCGATGAGACATTGCCGTGGGTCTTCACCGGGCTGGTGGGTGAAACGATGTCGCCGGCATTGAGCCCCTGCGCCAGATCGACATTGCCGGGATAGCCGACGGCATAGACGTCCTCGCCATCGTTCACCGGGCCGGTGAACAGCGCAGCGGGGGGCACATTGCCGCTTTCGGTCAGGCGAATCAGCGCCAGGTCGCGGCGATGGTCTATGGCGACGATGCGCGCGAACCAGCCGCCCTTGCCCTGCGGCGGCACCACGCCGATCCGCACCGCGTCGAACTCCTCGGCCGATTCGACGACATGGGCATTGGTCAGCACGAGATTGGGGCCGATCGCGACGCCCGAACCATGCCCCTGCAGCGCGACATTGTTGCCGCTGCGCGCGATCAGCACGACCCGCACCACGCTGCGGCTGGCGGCGGCGATGTCGGCCGGTTCGGCCCGCGCGGTAACGGCGGACAGGGCGGCCAGCAGGCAGGCCATCAGGGAAATCAAGCGGATCATGCAGCGCACCCTTCTGGAAAGGGTTTTTGCAACGCCCGCGCTTTGACCGCAAGCAGCGGGAAGCGCGAAGGGAACTTATCCGCAATGGCTTGCCCGCAAAGGGAGACCTGTCATGATCGCACAAGCCATGAATACCGCAATCGACGATGAAGAGGCCTGGCAGGCCGTGCTTGCCCGCGACCGTTCGTTCGACGGGCGATTCGTTACCGGTGTGCTTTCCACCGGCATCTATTGCCGGCCAAGCTGCCCGGCGAGGCATCCCCGGAGGGAGAACGTGCGCTTTTTCGCCAGTGGCGCGGCGGCGCGTGCGAAGGGTCTGCGGCCCTGCCGTCGTTGCTCGCCCGACGATGTCAGCCGCGACGAGCGGGCCGTGCTGGCGGCGATCGCCGCGATCAAGGCCAGCGAAGAACCCCTGGCGCTGGCGGGACTGGCGGCGGACAACGGCTATAGCCCCGCGCATTTCCAGCGCCTGTTCAAGCGCGCCACCGGCCTGTCGCCCGCCGCCTATGCCCGGGCGCTGCGGATGGAGCGGGCGCGCGACGGGCTCAGCGGCGGTGGCCGCGTGACTGACGCCTTGTACGATGCCGGCTTCAACGCGCCCTCACGGTTCTATGAGGCCAGCAGCGCGCGGCTGGGCATGGCGCCTTCGGCCTGGCGCGATGGCGGGCGCGGGGTGACGATCCACTGGGCAGTGGTGGAAACCAGCCTCGGGCCGATGCTGGTCGCGGCGAGCGCCAGGGGTGTCTGCCGCCTTTCATTCAACGAAGGGCGAGAGGCGCTGGAGGCCCGGTTTCCCAATGCCGAGCTGATCGAGGGTGGAGAGCCATTCGCCGCCCTGCTTGCCGATGTCATGGCCTCGGTCGAGAGCCCAGGCGCCATGCGCGATGTTCCGCTCGATGTGCAGGGCACGGCGTTCCAGGAAGCGGTCTGGCGCGAACTGCGCCGGATTCCGCCGGGCGAAACCCGCAGCTATGCCCAGATCGCCGCCGCCGCCGGCAAGCCCAGCGCGGTGCGCGCGGCGGGCAGCGCCAATGGGGCGAACAATGTCGCGGTGCTGATCCCGTGCCACCGGGTGATCCGTTCCGACGGGTCGCTGGGCGGCTATGCCTATGGCCTCGCTATCAAACGTGAATTGCTGGCGCGCGAACAAGAGGCGAAGTAACCGGTCTGTCGCGAAATCGTTGCCATTCGATCACACGTTAACCGGATATTTTGTCTACCTGGCGCAAAATAGTTGCGTCGATTCAAGAATCTGCTTTGAATTATGCGCGACGGGAAATCGCGTGGGGGGTCGTAAAGATGAGGGTCACGGTTTCTACCGGGTTATTGTGCCGCGCGTTCACTGCATTCGCGGCAGTGGCCTTGCCGGCCAGCGCCCATGCCGAGGAAGAACTGGGCTGGAAAGCCGGCGACGTCGTGGTCAAGGCCGGGGTGGCCGGCATCCTGTTCAACAGTTCGGCAGAGGTGAAGATCAGCGGCGTCGACGTACCCGGCGCCAGCGCCCACCTGACCAACAGCGCCACGGCTTCGCTCGAACTCGAATACTTCGTCTCGCGAAACGTTTCGGTGGCGGCGATCGGCGGCCTGCCGCCCAAGAACAGTGCCTATGCCACCGGCACCCTGGCGGGATTGGGCGAGGTCGGCCGCATCCGCTATGGCCTGGCCGTGGCGGTGGCCCGCTATCATCTCAACGCATCGCGCCGCTTTTCACCCTTCGCCAGTCTGGGCGTGGGCCGCTACATCATCTTTTCGACCGAGGACCGGGCGGCGCACAACCTCAAGGCGAGCGGTGGCTGGGGTCCGTTCGTGCAGGCCGGGGCGGACTATCATTTCAACCGCCACGTCGGATTTCAGGGCACCGTCGCGTTCATTCCGATCACTTCGGATGCCAGCGGCACGGTGGGGGCTTCGAACATGACCGCGCGCGTCAAGGTCAACCCGCTGATCGTCAAGGGCGCGCTGTTCTATAGGTTCTAGACCCGTCCCTCGCGCACCCAGTGCGCCGGGGGCGTTTCCGGCTTGCCGTTCTTGCCCGGCAGCCGCTCGCTGCGGGCGGCGGCATTGCGCAGCGCCGACTGGCTGGTGGCGGTGCAGTCCGACCCTTGGATGGTGATGCCTCTGAAGGGGCGCCTGGTGATATCGGGCCCGCCGGGAGGGGCCGGGGGGCCGCACATCACGATCCAGCGGTTGAACGCCGTGATCCTGCCGGACGTGTCTTGCGCGGTCGGCCTGACCCCGACGTAGGCCCACAACTTGTCCGGCTTGCTCTCGTCCCCCTCCTTGCCGAGCGCATGAAACTGCAGCACCCGCGGATTGCCCGCTGCGAGGACCACTTCGCCCACGTCGGTGCTGGCAATGCGCCGATTGCCGCCGCTATCGTCCGTGGTCCAGTTCATCGACAGCAAGCGATTGCCATCGACGACCATGGCATCCGCGCATTCCGGCCATTGGGATGCGGGCAGGTTCTCATCGAATTGGCAGTCAGGCCTGTCCATTACCGCCCAAAGCCCATTGCGCAGCGGCGACGCCCCGGCACTGTCGGCATCGCTGAACCAGGGATGGTCGGAAAACAGGATGTTGCAGCCGACCAGCAACATGGGCGCGATCAGCACGGCAATCGTTTTGCGCATGTTCAACCTCCTGCGACAGGCAGCTTCAATTTCACCAGCAGGCCGCCCAGGTCTTCGCTTTCGTCAAGCTCGACCGTGCCGCCATAGATTTCCGCGACATCGCGCACGATGGCGAGGCCAAGCCCGGTGCCGGGCTTGCCGGTATCGAGCCGCGCGCCGCGATCGAAGATGCGCTGGTACTGGTCTTCGGGGATGCCCATGCCATCGTCCTCGATCCAGATCTCGCACCAGCCGGGCTGGGTGCCGTGATCGACCGTGACGAAGACCGAGCCGCCGCCGTATTTGGCGGCGTTTTCGATCAGGTTGCCCAGGATCTCGTCCAGATCCTGCCGTTCGATCGCGACAATGGCCTCGCGGTTGCCGTCAAGGTCGAAGCGGGTCTTTTCATAAAGCCGTGTCACGGCGCGCAGCACGGCCTCGACGCTGTCCCAGACATTGGCGCGCGACTGGCCGACGGCGCGGCGGCCCACGGCGCGGGCACGGGCCAAGTGGTGATCGACCTGGCGGCGCATCACCGCCGCCTCGCGGATCACTGTGTCGGCAAGATCGGGCGCCTTGGCCGTGGCGGCGTTCATCACCACGGTCAGCGGAGTCTTCAGCGCGTGGGCAAGATTGCCGGCATGGGTGCGCGCTTCCTCGGCCTGGCGCTCGGTGTGGGCGAGCAGGGCGTTGAGTTCCTCGACCATCGGCTGCACTTCCAGCGGCAGCGGGTCGGTCACCCGGTTGGCGCCGGAATCGCGGATATGCTTGATCGCCTGGCGCACCCGGCGCAGCGGATTGAGGCCATACCAGGTCTGCAGCGCCGCCATGACGAACAGCCCCAGGCCCAGGATGACAAAGCTGTAGAGCAGGATCGAACGGGTACGGCTGATCTGCAGGTCAAGCTGTTCGCGGCTTTCGGCGATGGTGAACCACCACTGCGTTTCGCTGCCGGGAAGGACGATGGTGCGCTCGATCACCCGCAGCATTTCGCCGCGCCGCTGGGTGCTGTCGTAATAGTGCGGCTTGCTGTCGAAATGATCGCCGCGCACTTCGATGGCCCCGTCCCACAGCGAACGCGAGGCGAAGTCATCATGGCCCTGCCCGCGGATCTGCCAGTAGAGGCCGCTATTGGGCTCAAGAAAGCGCTGGTCGCCCAGCGAGCGGACCAGGAAGATGTCCCCGTCCGGTCCCACTTCGGCCGAACTGATCAGCGCGGTCAGCTTGTAGTTGAGCTGGTCGTCGAACTGGCGGGTGATGAGGCCGGCCAGCGTGCGGTCGAGCGCCACGCCGCCGGCCAGCAGCAGCACCACGATCCAGCCTGCCGCGATCAGCATGATGCGGGTGGAAAGCGAGCCGGTGTGGCTCGGCTGCGCCGGGGATTCTACCTTGATTTCCTCGGGCGCGCGCATCGCTGCTGTCGGGGCCGGCTATCAGCCGCGCGAGGCCGAAGGGTCGTCGAGACTATACCCCAGGCCCCGGATGGTGGTGATCACGTCGGGCCCCAGCTTCTTGCGGATGCGTGTGACGAACACTTCGATCGTGTTCGAATCGCGGTCGAAATCCTGGTCGTAGATGTGCTCGATCAGCTCGGTGCGGCTGACCACCTTGCCCTTGTGGTGCATCAGGTATGACAGCAGCTTGTATTCCTGCGCGGTCAGCTTGACCGGCTCGCCATCGAGCGTGACGCGGCCCGAGCGAGGGTCCAGCCGCACGTCGCCGGCGGTCAGCTCGCTCGAGGTATTGCCCGATGCGCGGCGGATCAGCGCTCGCAGGCGTGCGATCAGTTCCTCGGTCTGGAAGGGCTTGGCGAGATAGTCGTCGGCGCCGGCATCGAGGCCCGCCACCTTGTCCGACCAGCTGTCGCGCGCGGTCAGCACCAGCACCGGGAACTTGCGCCCCTCCTTGCGCCACATGCCGAGCACGGTGAGCCCGTCGATCTCGGGCAGGCCGAGGTCGAGGATGACTGCGTCGTATTCCTCGGTCGAGCCCATGAAGTGGCCGTCCTCGCCGTCGGTCGAAAGATCGACGGCATAGCCGTTCTGTTCGAGCGTGGACTTGAGCTGTTTGCCCAGTGTGGGTTCGTCTTCGACGATCAAAAGGCGCATGGCCGCAATTCCCCCGTGAATCTGAAGGTCAAATGGGGCGAAACCCCTGTCTGGTCAAGCAAGTGCCCCTGCATGCCTATCGCGATTGATTGAGTACCGCGCCGGAGCGGGCATCGACGTCGACGAACACCACCTTGCCGTTGCGAATGAACTTGAGCCGATAGGCCATGGCGACCGGATCGTACTCGGGGCCGAGGTATTCCATGCCCTGCATGGTGGGCAGCACGCGCTGCTCGATCTCGCGCAGGCTCCGGACGTTGCCGGCGCGCAATTCCTTGCGCACCTGGCCCTGCTCGCCCGAGTGCTGGGCGAGCGCAGTGCCGGCCGGGGCGGCCAGCAGAATGGAAATAGCAAATGCGACCAAGGGTTTCATGATGGAACTTTATGTAGGGCTGCGGGCTTGAACATGGTGTGAATGGTTTAGGGTCCCCCTCGGGGAGTAACCCCTCCGACTTCAGTCGGATACTGGCTTCAGCCTTCGACTCGTTCAATAGCCTGTAACCTCGGGAAAGTGAGACCGCCTGGAGGGCGTGAAGTCTCACTTTCCCGAGGTTACA
>JAYRPK010000290.1:0-12220 GCA_041911195.1 Novosphingobium sp.
CGGATTACCTTCCACGAGAAGCTGGGCACGGTCGCCGAGAAGGTCGAGCGGGTGGCCAAGCTGGCGCGGTGGCTGGTCGAGCAAGGCATCGTAAAATCCTCCTCCGCAGGGGGAGGGGGACCATCCTCGCAGAGGATGGTGGAGGGGCACCCTCGGGATGACTCTACCTCGCCAGGTCAGGTTATCCGGCCTGTGCCCCTCCACCATCCTGCGGATGGTCCCCCTCCCCGTTCCGGGGAGGATTTGGCCCAGCTCGCCGAACAGGCCGCGCGCCTGTGCAAGGCCGACCTCGTCACCGAGATGGTCGGCGAATTCCCCGAGTTGCAGGGCCTGATGGGCGGCTACTACGCCCGCGCCGAGGGGCTGCCGGATGCCGTCGCCGATGCGATCCGCGATCACTACAAGCCGGTGGGGCAGGGGGATGATGTTCCGACTGCGCCGGTTACGGTGGCGGTTTCGTTGGCGGATAAGTTGGATACGTTGGTTGGTTTTTTTGCAATTGATGAGAAGCCAACTGGTTCAAGAGATCCATTTGCGCTTCGAAGGGCAGCACTAGGAATTGCTGCATTGGTAGTTAGTTCGAAGTTGCGCTTCCCGATGAAGGGCATCTTGCGCCAATCGGCTATAGCCACACGTCTTTGGTCTCTTGGTGCGATCGATGTTTCAAATGTACCGACTTTTCGAGACTACGGTGATCATAATCACTCGCTCGACCTAAGTGGGGATGAACTGACCTATTCGTATGGTGGGAAGCCAGTTGTCACTTGGCAATCCAGTCTGACGCCGGGTTTGGATCGCTTCAAGTTGATTGCCCAATCTGAATGCGTCGAGGCTGACGTTTTTGAATTCCTGACCGACCGCCTAAAGGTCCAGCAACGAGAAGCCGGCGTCCGCCACGACCTGATCGACGCCGTCTTCGCTCTCGGCGGCGAGGACGATCTCGTCCGCCTGCTCGCCCGCGTCCATGCCCTCCAGGCATTCGTCGGCACCGAGGACGGCGCCAACCTACTCGCCGGCTACAAGCGCGCCGCAAACATCCTCAAGAAGGAAGACTTCGCCGGCCCAGATTCGGATGGCGCGGCGATTTCCCTTTCCTACAGCCCCGAACCTGCGGAAAAGGCGCTGGTCGATGCGCTCGAAGCCGCCGGGCCGCGCGCTGCCGCTGCCGTGGAGGCGGAGGACTTCGCGGGCGCCATGGCGGCGCTTGCCATCCTGCGCGCGCCGATCGACATGTTCTTCGACCAGGTTACCGTCAACGATGCCGATCCCGCCAAGCGCTCCGCTCGCCTCGCACTGCTCGCGCGGTTCCGCGACGCCGTGCATGGCGTGGCCGATTTCAGCCGGATCGAGGGTTGACGGGCGGCGTAATAATATTTCAGAAGACGGTTATAAGATTATTTTCTTTTCCCGAGGGCCGATGGCTTGTCATCCGGCTTAAGCGCCCGAACCAGAACGATTAAATGCACGGCGGCGAAGTTTGCACCTTGTCAATTGTGTAAACCTCGCCGCTCAGAAGCAAGGCCCAGGCATATGACGAAGCAGGTCTACACTTTCGGCGGCGGCGCCACGCATGACGATCCCCGCGCCCGCGACAAGACCGTCGTCGGCGGCAAGGGCGCCAACCTTGCCGAAATGGCGGCGATCGGTCTGCCGGTGCCTCCCGGCTTCACCATCACCACTGACGAATGCGTCCGCTACTTGGCCGAGGGGGCCAACTTTTCCGCCGAACTGAAGGCCGAAGTTGCCGCGGCGCTCGCCCATATCGAGCAGGCGTCGGGCAAGAAGTTCGGTGATCCGGATGGTTCGGGGGATGGGCCGCTGCTCGTCTCGGTCCGATCCGGCGCGCGGGTTTCTATGCCGGGCATGATGGATACGGTCCTCAACCTCGGCCTCAACGACGAAACGGTCGTCGCCCTCGCCAAGGCGTCGGGCGATGCGCGCTTCGCCTGGGATTCCTATCGCCGCTTCATCCAGATGTATTCCGACGTGGTGCTGGGCATCGATCATCATCTGTTCGAGGATGCGCTGGAGATCGTCAAGGAAGACAATGGGTTCTACGCCGATATTGAACTGGATGCGGAGCATTGGCAGGCGCTGGTCCGCGAATACGAGGCGCTGGTCCTCAAGACGCTGGGCAAGCCATTCCCGCAGGACCCGCAGGAACAGCTCTGGGGCGCCATCGCCGCGGTGTTCGACAGCTGGGATGCCGACCGCGCCAAGGTCTATCGCCGGCTGAACGACATTCCCAATCACTGGGGCACGGCGGTCAACGTCCAGGCCATGGTCTTCGGCAACATGGGCGACACTTCGGCCACTGGCGTCGCCTTCACCCGCGATCCGGCCACTGGCGAGCGCGCCTATTACGGCGAATGGCTGATCAATGCCCAGGGCGAGGACGTCGTCGCCGGCATCCGCACGCCGCAATACCTGACCAAGGCGGCGCGCGAGAAGGCCGGGGCCAAGCCGCTCTCCATGGAAGAGGCGATGCCCGAGGCCTTTGGCGAGCTGGCCCGCGTCTTCGACTTGCTCGAGAAGCACTACCGCGAGATGCAGGACATCGAGTTCACCGTCGAGCGCGGGCACCTGTGGATGCTGCAGACCCGCACCGGCAAGCGCACCGCCCAGGCCGCGCTCAAGATGGCGGCGGACATGGTCGGCGAAGGCCTGATCGACGAGGCGACTGCCGTGCGGCGTGTCGATCCCATGGCGCTCGACCAGTTGCTCCACCCGACGCTCGACCCCGATGCGGTGCGCGACGTGCTGGGGCGCGGCCTGCCGGCCTCTCCCGGCGCGGCGAGCGGCGCGATCGTGCTCGATGCCGAGACGGCGGAGCGCAAGGCGGCGATCGGCGAGGCGGTGATCCTCGTGCGGGTCGAGACCAGCCCCGACGACATCCACGGCATGCACGCCGCCAAGGGCATCCTGACCGCGCGCGGCGGCATGACGTCGCACGCCGCCGTGGTGGCGCGCGGCATGGGCCGGCCCTGCGTTTCGGGCGCGACGGCCTTGTCGATCGATCTCAAGACCCGCAAGCTGACCATCGGCAAGCGCGAGCTGGCAGAGGGCGACCTTATCACGCTCGACGGCGCCTCGGGCGAGATCATGCTGGGCGCGGTTGCGACCATCGAGCCCGAGCTTGCCGGCGATTTCGCCGTGCTGATGGACTGGGCCGACAAACACCGCCGGATGAAGGTGCGCGCCAATGCGGAGACGCCGGAGGACTGCCGCATGGCCCGCCAGTTCGGCGCGGAAGGCGTCGGTCTGTGCCGCACCGAGCACATGTTCTTCGACAACCAGCGCATCGCCGCCGTGCGCCAGATGATCCTGGCCGAGGACGAGGCCGGCCGCCGCGCGGCGCTGGCCAAGCTGCTGCCCGAACAGCGCGCCGACTTCCATGCGATCTTCGAGATCATGGCCGGGCTGCCGGTGACCATCCGTCTGCTCGATCCGCCGCTGCACGAATTCCTGCCGCACAGCGATGACGAATTCGCCGACTTGTCCGACGCCATCGGCATCGGTGTCGATGCATTGCGGCGGCGGGCGGAGGAGCTCAAGGAATTCAACCCGATGCTCGGCCATCGCGGCTGCCGCCTGGGGATCACGTTCCCCGAGATCTACGAGATGCAGGCCCGCGCCATCTTCGAGGCGGCCTGCGACGTGGCCGAGGCCAGCGGCGAGGCCGTGGTGCCCGAAGTGATGATCCCCCTGGTCGCCACCCGGCGCGAGCTGGAGATCCTGAAAGCCCTGGTAGACCGCACCGCCGCGGCCGTTTTCGCCGAGAAGGGGCGTGAGCTGTCCTACCATGTCGGCACCATGATCGAGCTGCCGCGCGCCGCGCTGATGGCGGGCGAGATCGCCGAACAGGCGGAATTCTTCTCCTTCGGCACCAATGACCTGACCCAGACCACACTCGGCCTGTCGCGCGACGATGCCGGGCGCTTCCTCGGCGCCTATGTCGAGCAGGGCATCTTCGCCCGCGATCCATTCGTCAGCCTCGACATCGACGGGGTAGGCCAGCTTGTGCGCCTTGGCGCGGAGCGGGGCAGGGCGGCGCGGCCGGGGCTGAAGCTCGGCATCTGCGGCGAGCATGGCGGCGATCCGGCGAGCATCGGCTTTTGCGAGAGCGTCGGCCTCGATTACGTCAGCGCCTCGCCCTATCGCGTGCCGATCGCAAGGCTGGCGGCGGCGCAGGCGGCGCTGGCGATTGCGACGAGGCAGGCCAAGGAGCTGGACTGAGCCCTCTCTGCGTCAGCGCCGCCAGCCGCTGAGCGTGAGGAGCTCGAAATGCTCCAGCGTCTGCGTGCCGAATGCCGCTTCGGCGCGGCGCAGGGCAGCGCGGGATAGCGGCGGTCCGGGGTCGGCAAGCACATTGCCCAGTCCCTGTTCGCGCAGATCGGCGACCAGCCGGCCGAGCGAGCGAAAGCGGACTTCCAGGCTGCGGCTGTCCACCACCGGATCGGCCCAGCCGGCGCGCTGGAGCAGTTGTCCACCGGCCCGGACGTCGACCATCGGATGGAGGCGGGGGGCAGGCCGCTCGCCATCTGCCGCCAGCATGGCCTCGCGCAGCCTGGGCAGGCTGCCGGCGCCGGGGAACATGGCCAGGGCCAGCCCACCGGGCGCCAGGGCATTGCGCATGTGGATCAGCGCGCCAGGCAGGTCGTTGACCGTGTCGAGCAGGCCGAAGCAGGCGACGAGGTCGAACTGGCCGATGGGGTAGGGGCGCTCAAGGTCCCAGCCCGAGGCGGGGTCGGCGCCGGTGACTTCGCAGTCGGGTCCGGCCAGTGCCTCGCCCAGTCCGCCCAGGTCGCCGATCGCCAGCACCTTGCGCGGGCGGTGGCGCAGGAAGGCCAGGCGCTCGGCCAGGTCCTCGATCATGTCGTCAAGCAGATAGCGCGCCGCGCCGGGCGCAAGCTGCAGCCGCAAGGCCCGCCGGCGCGCGGCGAGGCGGCGGTGCGGGGAGAAGATGACCGGCGGCGGGGTGGAAGCCATGAGGTTCCTTGGCGGTAATGCCGGCGGGCTGCAAGCGCTTGTCCGGAAAGGGAGAGCGGCTACACTGCGCCGATGGGTCTGGCAAAATCACTCGCGCCGGTGGTCGACTTCGTCTTCCCGCCCCGCTGCCCGCTCTGCGGCGAAGGCCTCTCTGCGCAAACCGGGCTTTGCCCCACCTGCTGGAACGACCTGGCCATCCCGGGCGAACCGAGCTGCTCGCTGTGCCAGCGGCCCTTTGCGGAAGGCCTGCGCGATGGCGCGGTCTGCGCGCCCTGCATGGCGGAGCCGCCGCGGCATGACGGGATCGCCGCCGCGACGCTCTATAACGAGGCCTCGCGCAAGCTGGTGCTGGCCTTCAAGCATGGCCGCCGCATCGCCCTCGCGCCGATGATGGCGCGGCTGATGACCGCGCGGCTGCGCGGGGTGGATGCGGAATGGCTGGCGGTGCCGGTGCCGCTGCACCGCTGGCGGCTATGGCGGCGCGGGTTCAACCAGGCGGCCGTCCTTGCCGGTGAGATCGCCCGCCAGCGCGGCCTGAGGCTGGCCGTGGACGTTCTGGTGCGGCGCAAGCCCACGCCGGTTCTGGGCGGTCTCGGCGCGAAGGCGCGGGCGCGCGCCCTTTCGGGTGCCATCGCGGTCTCGCCGGGCAAGCGCGAGGCGCTCAGGGGGGCGAGCGTTCTCCTGGTCGACGATGTCCTGACCAGCGGCGCGACCAGCAGCGCCTGCGTATCGGCGCTCAAGCGCGCCGGCGCCGCGCGGGTGGTGGTGTGTTGCTTTGCCCGGGTGCTGGACGAGGCTTTGTAGCGCTGGCAGTTGCAAACGAAAACGCCCGGAGCGGTGGGCTCCGGGCGTCCTCGTGACGAAACTGTCGGGACGCTGCTTTCGCAGAACGGTGTTCATCCCCCGATGACCACCTCGTCCGATCCCTCATGTGCCGGTCCGCCAGACTTGTGCAGGCAGTTTCCGAACCCCCTGAACCATGGCGCTGCTATCAGCACCGAGTTCCGGCGGCGGCCTGTGTGACCGCAGTGCGTCCTTCTCGCGATTCGCGGTCAAAGTGAAGCGCGATTGCCGGGTCCGATGGATTTTGCTCGCCACCTGTGGTTATCGTGCAACAAATTGACGCCTCCAGTGCACGTTTCGAGGACTTGTTAACCAATGAGCAACCATGATGCCGATGACCGCGAGTTGGGAAGCAGCTTTCTTCCCCGGTTCGATTCGCAGGGCCTGCTGACTGCCGTGGCCGTAGATTCGGTCAATGGCGAAGTCCTGATGGTGGCGTTCATGGACGCCGAGGCGTTGGCGAAAACGCGCGAAACCGGGCTGGCCCATTTCCATTCGCGCTCGCGCGGCAGGCTGTGGATGAAGGGCGAAACGTCTGGCCACGTGCTTCGGGTGGAAGAGATTCTCGTCGATTGCGACCAGGATTGCCTCGTCCTGCGCGTGCGGCCGCAAGGACCGGCTTGCCACACCGGCGCGGCGCGCTGTTTCTATCGTCGACTGGAGGGGGACAGCCTCGTCCGGATCATGAGTTGACGTTTACGTAAAGGGAAAGTAACAGGGGGTATGGCGACTGCTCCCGACCTTTCCTCGCGGCATCACGGTGCGCATGCGGACCCAGTTCGCATCGACGCGCGCGAATCCTTTTCGATCTCCGACCTGACGGCCGAATTCGGCCTCACCGCTCGGGCCTTGCGGTTCTACGAAGAAGAGGGGATCATTGCACCCGCGCGTTCCGGGCTGACCCGGATCTATTCCAAGCGCGATCGCGCAAGGCTGGCCTGGATCGTCCGGGCGAAGAACGTCGGCTTCAGCCTGGCAGAGATTCGCGAATTGATCGACCTTTACGACCTGGGCGACGGCCGGGTCGAACAGAAGCGCCGGACCATCGAGCGTTGCCGCGAAAAGGTGGACAAGCTCCATCGCCAGCGTGCCGATCTCGACGCATCGATTGCTGAGCTGACTGACTTCATCAGCCATCTCGATACGCTCGAATTGCCCCTCAAACGCAACTGAACCCAGGCAGAGGAACGCCAGATGCCTATCTACAAAGCGCCGACCCGCGACACCCGCTTCGTGGTGAACGAAGTGCTTCGGCTTGAAAGTTATGGCAACCTTCCCGGCTTCGAAAGCGCCTCGGCCGACATCGTCGACGCAGTGGTCGAGGAGGCCGGCAAGTTCTGCTCCGAAGTCATCGCGCCGATCAACGCCTCCGGCGATGCCGAAGGCTGCCGGCGCAATGCCGACGGATCGGTAACGACGCCGCAAGGCTTCAAGCAGGCCTACGACCAGTTCCGTGAGGCGGGCTGGGGCACGCTTGCCATGCCGGCCGAATTCGGCGGGCAGGGCATGCCGCACGTGCTGGCCATGGTGCTAGAGGAGTTCCTGTGCAGTGCGAACCAGGCTTTCGCGATGTATCCCGGCCTGACCAACGGCGCGGTGGCGGCGATCCGGGCCAAGGCCAGCCCGGAACTTCAGGCGAAATACCTGCCCAAGATGATCAGCGGCGAATGGTCGGGGACGATGAACCTGACCGAGCCCCACTGCGGCACCGACCTCGGCCTGATCCGCACCCGAGCGGAACCACAGGCCGACGGCAGCTATTCCGTCACCGGCACCAAGATCTTCATTTCCGCCGGCGAGCATGACCTGTCCGAAAACATCATCCACCTCGTGCTGGCCAAGCTGCCCGATGCGCCCGAAGGGTCGAAGGGCATTTCACTGTTCATCGTCCCCAAGTTCCTCGTCGGCGAGGATGGCATGCCGGGCGAGCGCAACGCCGTCTCTTGCGGCTCGATCGAACGCAAGATGGGCATCCATGCCAACGCTACCTGCGTGATGAACTACGACGGAGCCCGGGGCTGGCTGGTCGGCGAGGAGAATAAGGGCCTCGCCGCCATGTTCATCATGATGAACGCGGCGCGGCTTGGCGTCGGCATCCAGGGGCTGGGACAGGCCGAAGTGGCCTATCAGAACGCTGTCGCCTACGCGAAGGAGCGCCGTCAGGGCAGGGCGCTGACCGGTGCGGCCGAGCCGCAGGAAAAGGCGGACCCGCTGTTCGTCCATCCCGACATTCGCCGCATGCTGATGGACGGCAAGGCCTTTACCGAAGGCATGCGCGCACTGGCGCTGTGGGGCGGCCTGCAGGTGGAGCTCAGCCACAAGGCCCCGAGCGAGGAAGAACGGCAGGCGGCCGACGACCTGATCTCGCTGCTGACCCCGGTGATCAAGGGATATGGCACCGACAAGGGCTTCGACATTGCGGTCAGCATGCAGCAGGTCTGGGGCGGGCACGGCTACATTGTCGAGAACGGCATGGAGCAGTTCGTTCGCGATGCGCGGATCGCCATGATTTACGAAGGCGCCAACGGGGTGCAGGCCATGGACCTGGTCGGGCGCAAGCTGGCTTCCAACGGCGGGCGGGGGATCCAGGCCCTGTTCGCACTGGTCGATGGCGAATGCGCGGCGGCGAAGGGCGATGCAGCGCTCGCGCCTATTGCCGAGCGGCTGGAAAAGGCCAACGGCGAGCTCAAGGCGGCGACCATGTGGTTCATGCAAAACGCCATGGCGAATCCCAACAACGCCGGCGCCGGGGCCCATCACTACATGCACATCGCCGGGATCGTTGCGATCGGGCTGATGTGGCTGCGCATGGCGGGCGTTGCCTCGAAGGCGTTGGCGGGCGGGACTGGCGACAAGGCGTTCTACGAGACCAAGCTCACCACCGCGCGCTATTATGCCGAACGCTACATGCCCGATGCCGGGGCGCTGCGCCGCAAGATCGAGGCCGGTTCCGAGGCCATCATGGCACTGCCGGTGGATGCCTTCGAAACGGCCTGAAGCGCAGTGTCAGCCGCGCATCGTCACCGCTAGCGAGCGGATCTTGCCGGCTTCGTCGAAGCGGTAGGAATTGACCGTGCTGCGCACCGTGCCGTCGGGAAGGCGCGCCTCGACCTCTACGGCAAGTCCGTCTTTCCGGTAGTAGCGCGTGACGGGCGTGGGGAAGGGGGCATTGGCCCCGAACACGGTGGTCTGAAACTCGCGGATCGCCTGCTTGCCCTGGAACTGGCTGCCATTGGGCAGCGTGTAAGTCGCGTCGTCGGCAAACAGGTCCATCCAGGCGTCGATATCCTTGGCGCGGACGGCGGCGAAATAGGCGTCAGCTACTGAGTCCGGATCGGCGGGGGCGGGCTTGCCTTCGGCCTGCGCTTGTGCCCGCTTCAGTCGGGTGAGCATGAATTCGGCCGCATCTGCCAAGCTACGCAGGGCGCCCGCTTCGCCGGTTGGCAGTTCGCGGGCGTGGTCCACGTCCTTCTTGAGCAGGTCGTGCAGGCCGGCAAAGCTGCCCGGCGCGCCATGGCCTTCGCGGGGCAGGACGAAGTTCGGCCCGACGCGCAGGGCAAAGCTCTGAGCCGATCCCGCCGCCAGCGCGTCGATCAGTTGTTGCCGGTCGAAGCCCATCGACACGCCGATGTCGATGATCGCCGCCGACATGCCGTAGTTGGCAATCGAAATCAGGTTGTTGATCAGCTTGCCTTCCTGACCACGGCCGACCGGCCCCAGGTGGGCGAGGTTCTTGCCGATCGCTTCCAGCCATGGCCGGGCGCGTTCGAGGTCTGCCACTTCCGCGCCAACAAACAGCGAAAGCTCGCCCTTTTCCGCCGCCGGACCGCCGCCGGAGACGCCGACATCGACAAAGCCGACACCATATTCGCGCGCCTGCGCCGCAAGCTTGCGGGCAAGGTCCGGAGAAACGGTCGAGTGCAGGACGACGACCCCGCCTTTGCCAAGGGCTGCGAACAGCTTGCCGCCGTCGATCAAGCCCTCAAGCTGTTCGTCGGTCCGCACACAGATGCCGAGCAGTTCGGAACCCTGCGCGGCTGCTATCGGATCGGCGGTGCGCTGTGTCCCCGGCTCGTCGAAGGCGGCCAGCATCTCGGGCGAGATGTCGCATCCGGTGACTTCGAAGCCGCACTGCGCCAGCCGCCGCGCGATCGGCGCGCCCATGCTGCCAAGACCGATGAAACCAACCTTCATTTCAAACTCTCCGCAGGATCAGGGCCGCATGATCCAGCCGCCATCGACGTGGATCGTCTGTCCGGTGATCCACTTGCCGGCCTCCGAACAGAGCAGCACGGCAGTGCCGACAAGTTCATCCGGCTCACCGCGCGGGTGAATGGCGCAGGCCATCTGCAGGAACTGGATGAAGGGCGAATCGTCGGGCACCAGCATGTTGCCGGCGTCCGATTTGACGTTGCCCGGCGCGATGGCGTTGCAGGTGATGTTGTCCTTGCCCCATTGCTTGGCGAGGCTGGTGGTGAGGCCGACGAGGGCGATCTTGGTGATGCCGTAGAGGCTGGTCGAAGGGAAGGCACCGCCAGAGGTCTGGTTGATGATCCGGCCGCCGCCGCGCTCGCGCATCGAGGGCGCGCAGGCCCGGGCGCAGAGCAGCGCGCCGGTGGTGTTGACCGCGAAGGCCTTGTTCCACGCCTCGACCGAGACGGTGTCGATCGAATCGTAGCTGATGTCGACCATCAGCGCGGCGTTGTTGATCAGGATGTCGATGCCGCCGAAGGCCTCCCTGGCCGCCGCCGCCATGGCGAGAGTCGAGGCTTCGTCCGAAACGTCGACCTGCACGCTGACGGCCTTGCCGCCCGCGGCGTTGATCTCGTCGGCAACTTTCTTCGCGCCATCGCCGTTGAGATCGGCGACGACCACCGAGGCTCCCGCATTGCTCATGCCGAAGGCATACGCTCGGCCGATCGAATTGCCGCGTCCGCCGGCGCCGGTGACCACGGCGACTTTGCCGTCAAGGCGGAACTGGTCGAGAGAGAAAGTCATGGAATCAGGCTCCGGGGTTGGCCGCGGCGAGGAAGCGCGCGGCAATCTGGTCGAGTTCGTCCGCGCCGAGATGATCTGGCAGCACGGATTTCAGCAGCTTCATGTCCTTGAGCAGCAAGGGTGCGCCTGTGGCGAAGGCAGCCGGCGAGGGGAGGCGCGAAAATACCTCGAAACCCATGCTGCGGCCGCTGCTTTCCTTGATCAGTTCGATGAAACTGGCGCGATCGATGCCAAGGCTGTCGGCTGCATCGAGAGCTGCCATGGCCACGCCCATGTTGGCCGAAAGCATGGCGTTGTTGACGATCTTGGCGCGTTGCCCGGCACCGGCGGGGCCAAGCAGGACAACGAGCTTGCCGAAAGTACGGCACACCGGCAGCGCCGCGTCGAAGGCCTCCTCCTTGCCGCCGCACATCACCGTGAGCACGCCTGCCTCGGCAGCGGGAGAACCGCCGCTGACCGGCGCGTCGATAAGTTGGAGGCCGCGTTCCTCGCACTGGGCTTCCAGCCTGGCGACGGTTTCGGGCAGAACGGTCGAATGGATGGCGATCCGGCCGCCCGGCTGCATCGCGGGGATGAGCTGATCGGTGATCGACAGCACGTCGGCGTCATTGACCACGCAGATGCCCACGTGCTCGCACATTGCGCCGAGTTCGGCGACAGTCGCCGCGGCAGTGGCGCCCTTGGCGGTATAGGCTTCCAGCACTTCAGGCCGCCGCGCCCAGACGGCCAGCGGCATGCCGGCATCGACGATGCGGTGCGCCATGGGGCCACCCTGGCTGCCCAGCCCGATGAATCCGATCTTTGTCATGTCCGTCAGCCCGCCGTAATGCCGGCGTCGATCGAGACGCAGGCGCCGTGATAAGACCGGCCCGCCGGAGAGGCGAGCAAGGTTATGAGATCGGCGACATCGTCGACCTCCACCTGGCCGCGCATGCCCGAATAGCGCGCCACCAGGTCCATTTCCGCCTCGCTGGGGAAAGTCATGCCGTTGGAGATGTTGGTGATCATCCCGCCCGGCGCAACGGCATTGATGCGGATCGGCTTGCGCGAGAATTCCATCGCCATGGCCTTGGTCATGTTCACCAGCCCCGCCTTGCTGGCGCAATAGGCGGCGGCATAAGCCTCGCCGATGAAGGCGGCGGAAGAGGCGCAGTTGACGATCGAGCCATTGGCCTCGAGCAGATGCGGGATCGCCGCTTGGCTGAGGAACCAGGGGGCGTTGAGGTTGATCGCGATGGTCTGGAGGTAATGCTCACGCGGCATTTCCGTCGTGTGCGCCATGCGGATGATGCCGGCGATGTTGCAAAGGGCGTCGAGCCTGCCGAATTTAGCAACCGTCGCCTCTACCGCCCCGACGCAGGCATCGGGATCGGCAAGGTTTGCCGGGTGC
>JAYRPK010000291.1:0-3126 GCA_041911195.1 Novosphingobium sp.
ACAGCCTGATTTCTACCGACTTCAGGATGTCCGACAACTGGTCAAGACGGGTCGCACTGGCGATGGGGGCGGTGACCGAAGGCCGCGCCATCAGCCAGGCGAGCGCGATCTGCGCCATGGTGGCATTGTGCCGCCTGGCCACTTCCTCCAGCCGGCCGAGCATGGCCATGTTCGCCTCGGAGTAATAGGCCGCTGCCGATCCGCCGCGCGCCTTGCCCTCGAAGTCAGCCTTGCTGCGGTACTTGCCGGTGAGGAAACCCGCGCCCAGCGAAAAATAGGTGATGACGCCCAGCTTGTGCTGCACGCACAGATCCTCCGCCTCGCCTTCGTACTCGTCGCGCTTGGCCAGGTTGTAGTGCGGCTGGAACGAGGTGTAGGCCGCCTGGCCCGGCCCTGACGAGGCCAGCGCCTCGGCCAGTTGCGTATTGGTATAGTTCGAAGCCCCGGCCGAGCGGATCTTGCCCGCATCGATCAGGCCCTGGAAGGCTTGCAGCGTCTCGCCGATCGGCACTGTCTCATCGGCGCGGTGCGACATGTAGACGTCGATATAGTCGGTTTGCAGGCGTTGCAGCGAAGCCTCGCAGGCCCGGGGGAGGTAGTCGCTGGAAAGGCCCTGCAAGCCTTCGCCCATCGGCAGGCCGCCCTTGGTGATCAGCACCACCTTGCTGCGGTTGCCGCGCGCCTTCATCCATTCGCCCAGCACTGTCTCGCTTTCGCCGCCCTTGTGGCCGGGAACGAAGATCGAATAGACGTCGGCGGTGTCGATGGCGTTGAACCCGGCGTCCATGAAGGCGTCGAGGATCGCGAAGCTCGCGTCCCGGTCCGCCGTCCAGCCGAAGACATTGCCGCCAAGCACCAGCGGCGCCACCTCGATCCCGCTGGCGCCGAGTTTCCTGAACTGCATCGATTCTCTCCCGATTTTGCGCCAGCCTAGTTGACCCTTGGCGCGGTTTCAAACAGGCTTCGCGGCATGGAACGATTTCCCGTCCTCGGCAAAGCCGACCTTGATGAAAGACAGCTTGCCTTGTGGGACGAACTGACGCTCGGCCCGCGCGGGTTCTACACCGGTGGGGCGGAGGCGAAGCGGCTGCCCGATCTTTACAATGCCTGGCTGCAGTTCCCCGAATTCGGCAAGCTGATGGTCGATCTTGGCGGCGCGGTGCGGGCCAACACGGCGCTGCCCGGCAAGCTGTGCGAACTGGTCGTGCTCACCACTTCGGCAAGGCTGGGCGCCATGGTCGAATTCGATTTCCACGTGCCCTTTGCCGCAAACGAGGGCCTTTCATCAGAGCTTGTGGAAGCGCTGCGCCAGAACCGCGAGCCGCCCTTCGGCGACGATGCGGAGCGGGTGGCCTGGCAGGTCAACGACCAGTTGCTCAAAGGCGGGGCGCTGGCGCACGATACGCGCGAGGAGGCGATTGCCCTGTTCGGCTATGACGGCCTGATGCTGCTGATCGCCAATGTCACGCTCTATGTCGCAACCGCCTACACGACCAATGTAGCGCGCGTGAAACTGGCGGAGGATTTCTCCGCCGATCCGGATCAGCTCAAGGATTTCTTCGCGGGAAAGCAGGCCTGACGGTTTCCCTAGTGGCGGCACCCAGGTCCGTGGACATGCCCTCCGCCGCCACCGCCGCCCGATGACTGGACCGCCGGCGCAGAGATCAGCTTGCGAAGCCGCTCCTGGTTGCAGGCAGGACAGACCGAGAGTGCGGGATCGCTGATCTTCTGCATCGCCTCGAAGCGGTGATCGCAATTGTCGCAGTGATAGTCGTAAAACGGCATGGCCCTGGCCTCGTCATGCTGGGATTGCCGGCAGGCTTAGCGCCAAGTTCCGCGCAAGGCGACACCTCGCGCGCAGGAGCGCCGATTTTGCTTGGCCCAGTCCAGCCGGTTCTGGCATCGCGCGGAATTCCAGTCACCTCCACCAGGCCCGCAACGCCGGGCAACGCAAGGCCCCATGTCCAGACCGATCATCCTCGCCGCCATTGCCCTCCTGTTCGCGAGCGCCGCCGGGCAGGCGGCGCTCGCCAAGACCCAGCCTGGCCTCTCGGCATCCGCGCGGCGGGGGCTTGCCTTTGCGCAACAACGCTGTTCCGCCTGCCATGGCGTGGTCGAAAACAGCTCCTCGCCCAATCCCGAATCGCCGCCGTTTGCGGACATCGCCAACCGCACCGGCGTCACCCAGGCGACGCTTCGGCAATTCCTGCGCGATTCGCACAATTATCCGGCCGCCATGAATTTCGAGGTCGAGAGCACCCGGATCAGGGACCTTGCCGCCTATATCGTGACGCTCAAGAAGCCGGGCTACCGGCCGACAGTGAACTGAGTGTGCGTACGGCGGTCTATTTGATCCGCTCGGCGACATAAGGCGTGCCATCCCGGCGGTAATAGCCCTTGGCGTCGAACGTCATGTCGATGTCCGAATAGCCGCCGCTTCCGCCCGCATCGCCTGCCGCCAGGGCGACGAAGCTGCAATCCTCGCCGCTCTCGTTGATCAACTGGTGCCCATTGGTCGCGCCCTTTGGCCAGGCGCAGATGTCGCCGGGCCGCAACACGGTCCGGCCTTCGTCCTCGACCAGCACGGCCTCGCCGGTCAGCATGATCACCATCTCGTCCTCATCATCGTGCCAGTGGCGCTGCGACGACCAGGCGCCGGGCTTGAGCACGACATGGCTGGCGCGCAGGTCGGTCAATCCAGCCACCGGCGCGAGGCGGCGATACCAGCGGCCCGCGACCGCCGCATCGAAGGGTGCGGGATAGCCGGTGCGGTTGGTTTGGGGGATCTGGTCGAGATCGAGTTTGGGCATGAACAGGCTCCCGAGCTTGCGGCGCAATGGCTTAGACCATATGCGCGTTGCCAGCCATGACCAAGCCCGCTTCCGTTCTCGAACTGGCCGAAGCCTTGATTGCCTGCCCCAGCGTCACGCCGGCGGTAGGCGCGGTGTTCGATTGCCTGGAGGCGGCCCTGGCGCCGCTGGGTTTCGAAGTGCATCGCGCCGTTACCGGTGTGGCGCCCGAAGGCCCGGTCGAGAACCTTTTCGCCATCCGCAAGGGCCCCGCTGGCTCGCGCCATTTCGCCTTTGCCGGCCATCTCGACGTGGTGCCGCCGGGCGAGGGCTGGAC
>JAYRPK010000292.1:0-2960 GCA_041911195.1 Novosphingobium sp.
AACCTGGCCGAATGCGTGGGCGGGCAGAAGTTCTCGACCATGACCATCGACCAGTCGGCGAAATGGGTGGCGATGGAGCGGCTGGGTACCTGGCCGGCCGGCAAGCAGAGCTTCGCGGGCGCTGACGTCTACCTGCTGGCGGGCAGCAATCCGCTGGTCTCGGTGTTCAGTTGGGACATGCCCTCGCAGAATCCGATGCTGCGGCTGAAGCAGGCCAGGGCGGCGGGGATGAAGCTGATCGTAGTCGATCCGCGTGAGTGCGAGACCGCCAGGTTCGCCGACATCCACCTGCAGCCCTTCCCCGGCGAAGATGCGGCGGTGGCGGCGGGGCTGATCCATGTGATCCTGCGCGAGGGCTGGGAGGATTCGGCGTTCTGCGCTGCTCATGTCGAGGGGCTGGATCGGCTGCGCGAGGCGGTTGCAGAGTTCACCCCCGCAGCGGTGGAGGCGCGCGCGGGCATTCCGGCGGAGCAACTGGTCGCGGCGGCGCGGATGTTCGCACATGAATCCAGGCGAGGCGGGACCAGCACCGGCACGGGCGTCAACATGGCCGCCTTTCCCAATCTCGCCGAGCATCTCTACCAGACGATCGGCGTGATCTGCGGCCGCTACCTGCGCGAGGGCGAGGCGCTGCCCAATCCGGGCGTGCTGTCGAAGAAGCAGCCGCCCAAGGCAGAGGCGGTCAGCCCAGCGCGCGCCTATGAGCAGCAACCGCGATCAAGGGTGCGCGGCGCGGTGCGGCTGATGGGCGAGAGCGCCACGCCGACGCTGGCCGAGGACATCCTGACCCCGGGCGAGGGACGCATCCGCGCCTTGCTGATTTCCGGCGCCAATCCGGCCTCGGCGATCCCGGACAGCCACACGGTGGTCGAGGCCATGCGCGCGCTGGAACTGCTGGTGGTGATCGAGCCTTTCGAGAGCGAGACGGCGGCGCTGGCGGACTATGTGCTGCCGCCCCGGATCCTCTACGAGCACGCCGACCTCACCTTCGGCCTCGAGATGAGCAATCTCGAGATGCCCTACACCCAATATACTGCCGCCATCGCTCAGCCGCCCGAGGGTTCGGAACTGGCCGACGAGGGCTATATCGCCTGGGCGCTGGCCAAGCGGCTGGGCGTGCAATACACCTATTTCGGCCGTGACATCGACATGGCCGAGCCCCCCACCGACGATACCTTCCTCGCAATCCTCGCCGCCAATGCCGCCGTGCCATACGAGGAACTCAAGCGCACCGCCGTCGGCGGCCGCGAGTTCGACGATCTGCCGCCGGTGATCGTGGAAGCGCCCAGCGGCTTCGGCGGGCGCTTCTCGGTCATGCCGCGCGACGTCGCCGAGGAACTGCGCGCCTATGCGGCGACGCCTGCTCCCGCCCAGGCTTCCGGCGAATTCCCGCTGCGGATGATCTCGCGCCGTATCCGCGAAGTGTCGAACACCTCCTGCCGTCACTTCCCCTCGGCCCGCAAGCGCGCGCCCTTCAACCCGCTCTGCGCCCATCCCGACGACCTGGCGGTCATGGCACTGGGCGACGGAGCGGAATGCTGGGTGGTCTCCGACAACGGCCGCATCCCGGCGATCGCCAAGGCGGATGTCACCCTGAAGCGCGGCGTCGTCTCGATGACCCACGGCTACGGCTGGATCGCGGGCGAGCGGGTCGATTACCGCGAGCAGGGCTCCTCGATCTCTGAGCTCATCAGCCTCGATCGCGATTGCGAGCCGCTGCAAGCCATGCCGCGCATGTCGGGCGTCCCGGTGCGGCTTGAGGCGCGTGGCTAGAAATCTGCCAGCAGGCTTACCGCCAGATAGCGCGAACCGGTATAGGTGAAGCCGCCGCTGGGCGAAACCAGCCAGCCGTATTCGTTGAATACATTGTGCAATTGCGGACGCAGTACGAACTTGGTCTTGCCCAGGGAAAAGCGATAGCGCGCACCCAGGTCGAATGTGGTGCGCCCCGGGGCGGACAGGGTGTTCGCGGCATTGGCCATCCGGCTCGAAACGGATTCGACAACCAGGTCGATCGATAGCGGACCCTTGCCGCCCTGGCTGCGCCAGTCGAGATTGGCGACCAGGCGCCGCCTGACCTGTCCGACCGGGC
Source organism: Novosphingobium sp. (assembly GCA_041911195.1). GTDB lineage: Bacteria > Pseudomonadota > Alphaproteobacteria > Sphingomonadales > Sphingomonadaceae > Novosphingobium. The sequence continues at coordinate 2,093 of JAYRPK010000292.1, forward strand.
GCGGCTTGATCAGTCCGCTATCGACTGCCTCGCCCTGGATATGCGGATCGAGAAACAGCGCGCCGCCAACCAGCGACAGCCCGGGCGCCAGGGTGCCGGTGAGCGAAAGTTCGATGCCGCGATTGTGCAGCATGCCGAGCTGGCGATAGCGCGAAGAGGGATCGAGGTTGAAATAGGGTTTGGTGATCGAAAAGGCCCCTGCGACCAGCCCCAGGTGCGGGGTTATGGCATAGCGCAGCCCGGCTTCGACCTGCCTGGTGCGGATCGCCGGCGGTGCTTCGGCGCGATTGACCGCTATGTCTGGTGCGATGATCGCATCCTCTTGCCCGCGCGTCATGCCGGCATAGACGAACAGGCGCCTGGTGATCGCGACCGAGGCCGATGCGTTCCACAACCAGGGATGATCGTGCTCCTTGGCGTCGCTCAGCGCCGGGTCGGCGAAATCGATGATCTTGGTGTAGTTCTGCTTCGACACGCCGATGTCGAGGCTGGCGGTCCCCGGCCAGAACAGGCTGTAGGCGAACCCGGCGGCGAACTGGCGCACACGGTCCTGGTTCTTGGGATCGAGCGTGTAGCTGCGTTCGGGCCACGCGCCGGGAGGGTCGAACACCGAACCCGGCCCGAGCGAAATCCGCTTGCTGCCGCCGAACAGCCGGTTGCGGCTACGCCCGCGAAAGCTTGCGGTAACACTGTGCGACAGCGCACCGGTCCGCCATTCGCGGATCAGGCGAAACTCGCCCGAAAGCGACCGGTCGCGGTCGTCGTCGCTGACAACGGCGAGCCGGTTGGCGATCTTGCCCTGCGGATCGACGCCAAGCGACAGATCGGCAAAGGCGCGGCTGCTCTTGCGCGACAGGAACAGTCCGGC
>JAYRPK010000293.1:0-5573 GCA_041911195.1 Novosphingobium sp.
GGAGAGCCACAACCACCCGAGCTACATCGAGCCCTACCAGGGCGCGGCGACCGGCGTCGGCGGCATCCTGCGCGACGTCTTCACCATGGGCGCGCGGCCGGTGGCCAACATGAACGCGCTGCGCTTCGGCCGGCCGGACCATCCCAAGATGAAGCACCTGGTGCAGGGCGTGGTCGAAGGCATCGGCGGCTATGGCAACTGCGTCGGCGTGCCCACCGTGGGCGGCGAGACCAATTTCGACCCGGCCTATGACGGCAACATCCTGGTCAACGCCATGACCGTGGGCGTCGCCGATACCGACAAGATCTTCTATTGCGCCGCGACGGGCCTGGGCAATCCGATCGTCTACGTCGGCTCCAAGACCGGCCGCGACGGCATCCACGGCGCGACCATGGCCAGCGCCGATTTCGACGAGAACTCGGACGAAAAGCGCCCGACCGTGCAGGTGGGCGACCCCTTCACCGAAAAGCTCCTCATCGAGGCCTGCCTCGAACTGATGGCGACCGACGCCATCGTCGCCATCCAGGACATGGGCGCCGCCGGGCTAACCTCAAGTTCGGTTGAGATGGCCAGCAAGGGCGGCGCCGGCATCCGGCTCGACATGAACAAGGTGCCCTGCCGCGAAGAGGCGATGACCCCCTACGAGATGATGCTGAGCGAAAGCCAGGAGCGCATGCTTATGGTCTTGAAGCCCGGCAAGGAGCCGATGGCCGAGGCGATCTTCCGCAAGTGGGAGCTGGACTTCGCGGTGATCGGCGAAGTCACCGACACCGGCCACATGGTGCTGGAGTTCGACGGCGAGGTGGTATGCGACATCCCGCTGGCCCCCTTGGCCGACGAAGCCCCGCTCTATGATCGCCCGCACCTGAGCCGTGAGGACTACAAGGCCTGGGCCGCGGTAAAGCCGCTGGGCGAGGTTCCGGAATGCACCGACGTGGCCGCGGACCTGCTCAGGCTGATGGCCAGCCCGGCCCTCGCCAGCCGCCGCTGGATCTGGGAGCAATACGACAACCAGGTCGGCGCCGACACCTTGCAGAAGCCGGGCGGCGACGCGGCGGTGGTGCGGGTGCACGGGACCAGGAAGGCGCTGGCGATCAGCACCGACTGCACCCCGCGCTATTGCTTTGCCGACCCCTACGAGGGCGGCAAGCAGGCGGTGGCCGAAACCTGGCGCAATATCTGCGCCGTGGGCGCGAGACCGCTTTCCATCACCAATTGCCTAAACTTCGGCAATCCGCAGCGGCCGGAGATCATGGCGCAGATCGTCGGCTGCCTCGACGGCATGGGCGATGCCTGCCGCGCGCTGGACTACCCGATCGTCTCCGGCAATGTCAGCCTCTACAACGAGAGCAAGGCGACGGGCGGCGGCAGCGCGATTTTGCCGACGCCGGCGATCGGCGGCGTGGGGCTGCTCGACGATTATGGAAAGATGGCGACGATCGGCTTCAAGGCCGAAGGCGAACTGATCCTGCTGATCGGCGGCGCCGGGACCCATCTCGGCCAGTCGCTCTGGCTTCGCACCCTGCACGCAAACGGGGCGGGGCCAGCACCGACGGTCGATCTGCAGCAGGAGCGGCGGGTCGGCGAATTGGTGCGCGGGCTGATCGCCGGGGGCGAAGTCTCGGCGGTCCACGATGTGTCCGATGGCGGCGTCGCGGTCGCCATTGCTGAAATGGCGCTGGCTTCGGGCATCGGCGCGGAGGTGGGCTGCAGCAACAGCGAGGCCCTTGCCGCGCACTGGTTCGGCGAGGACCAGGGCCGCTACCTGGTGACGACAAGCAACCGCGAACTGGAATGGACCATCCGCAACCAGGGCGTAAACGTGCTGGTCATCGGCGCCACCGGCGGCGACAGCGTGACCTTTACGGTATCCGCGGGCTCTGCCGAACTGGCTGCACAGAGCGTGGCGCTGGCCGAATTGCGTGAAGCCCACGAGAGCTTCTTCCGCGACTGGATGGAAACCTGACCGCCTACTCCCAGACCCAATCCTCGCGCGGAATGCCCAGCAGTTCCAGCACCCCGGTCAGGTCCCCCCGGTCCACCCAGCCATCCGCCGCCGCGCGCGCCTTGGGCTTGGCGGCATAGGCAATGCCATAGGTTGCGGCCTGCAACATCGGGATGTCGTTGGCCCCGTCGCCGGTCGCCAGCGTGATCGCATCCGGCCCGAACTGCGCCGCCTCTTCCAGCAGCACCGCCTTCTTCACCCCGCTGTCGGTGATCCCGCCGACGAGACCGCCGGTCAGCCTGCCCCCGGTCACTTCCAGCCGGTTCGCCACCACCCGCTCGAAGCCAAGCTGCTCCGCCACCGGATCGGCGAACTGGTGGAAGCCGCCAGTGACGAGGATCGTGCGGCAGCCCTTGCTCTTCAGCGTCTCGACCAGAACCGCCGCGCCGGGCATCGGGGCGATGCGCGTGGCGAGGCATTCCGAGATGGCATCCTCCGAGAGATTGTTGAGCAGCAGCACCCGTTCACGCAGCGCCGATTCGAAATCTAGTTCGCCCTGCATGGCCCGCTCGGTGATCGCGGCGATCTGCGGCTTGATCCCGGCGAAGTCGGCCAGTTCGTCGATGCATTCGGCCATGATCATGGTCGAATCCATGTCGGAGACGAAGACATTGGGCACGCGCGGTTCGTGATCGGCGATCAGCATGTCGGAAGGGGCAAAGGCGCGGTCGAGCACATCGGCCAGCGAAGTGCGGTCACCGCCGTCCACGCTGAACTGCACGCCGGACACCCCAGCCAGCGCCGAATGCTCCGCCCGCATTCCGCGCGCGGACAGCGCCGCCAGCGCCTCGTCGAGATGTGCGGACAAAGCAGCCGGTTCTGCTATCAGCCGGGCGATGAGCAAGGTGAAATCTCCTGAAGGCCAAGACGTCGACACTTCCGATCGCCCGCCGCTGGCGCTCATTGCAGGGCCGACGGCGAGCGGCAAGAGCGATCTGGCGGTACGGCTGGCCACGGCGCTGAAAGGCCGCGGCCGGGACGCCGTAATCATCAATGCCGACAGCGCACAGGTCTATGCCGACCTGAAAGTACTGAGCGCGCGACCATCGGAGGAAGAGATGCAGGGCGTCGAGCACCGGCTGTTCGGCGCATGGGACGGGGCGCAGGCCTGTTCGGCGGCGGACTGGGCAGCGGCGGCGCGGCGCGAAGTGGCGGATGTGCATGCCCGGGGGGGCGTGCCGATCCTGTGCGGCGGCACGGGGCTCTACATCCGCACTCTGCTAGACGGCATCGCCCCGGTGCCGGAAATCGATCCGGATCTCCGCCGCAAGGTCCGCGCCCTTCCTCTGTCAGATGCATATGCCGCCTTGCAGGCCGAAGATCCTGCCCGCGCCGCCCTGCTCGCCCCCGCCGATGCCGCGCGCATCACTCGCGCGCTGGAAGTAGTTCGCTCGACCGGGCGGACCTTGACGAACTGGCAGGCCGAACGCCTTGGCGGCATCGCCGATGCGATCACGCTCCACCCTCTGATCCTGCTGCCCCCGCGCGAGGAACTCTATCGCCGCTGCGACCTGCGCTTTGCCCGCATGATCGGCCCTTCGACAGGCTCAGGAGGGGCTGTGGCCGAAGTCGAAGCGCTGCTCGCCCGCAAGCTCGACCCCGCGCTGCCCGTGATGCGCGCCATCGGGGTGCCCGAACTGGCCGAATACATGCGCGGCCATATCACCTTGGAGGAAGCCCTGGCGCGCGGCCAGCAGGCCACCCGCAATTATGCCAAGCGGCAATACACCTGGTTCCGCCGCCAGCCGCCGGACGATTGGCCTCGAACTGAGTCGTTCATTGCCAATGCAACTGAGAATTTTGAAACTTTATTACTCCAATAAGGGTTGACACGGTATTTTCTGTCTCCTACCGGGCAGCTATTCCCGTTGCGGCGGGACTTGCGCTAATGGAGAGGTAACCCGGTGCGGCCATGGCCGTGCCGGGTTGGCTTTTTTGAGTGCGCATGGATTTTCTGGAAGGACGGACACGTGAGCGAAGAGCGCAGCGGCGCGGAGATATTGGTCGAAAGCCTGGTCCGGCAGGGGGTCGAAGTCGTGTTCGGCTATCCCGGCGGCGCGGTGCTGCCAATCTATGACGCGATCTTCAAGGATGACCGCATCCGCCACATCCTCGTGCGACAGGAAGCCGGCGCGGCCCACGCGGCGGAAGGCTATGCCCGCTCCACCGGCAAGCCTGGATGCGTCCTCGTCACTTCCGGACCGGGTGCGACCAATGCCATCACCGGCATTGCCGACGCCTTCATGGATTCGATCCCGATGGTGGTGCTCACCGGCCAGGTGCCCAGCGCCCTGATCGGCTCGGACGCCTTCCAGGAAGCGGACACCGTCGGCATCTCGCGCCACTGCACCAAGCACAACTACCTGGTGAAGGACCCCTCGGAACTGGCCGCGACGGTCGACGAGGCCTTCCAGATCGCCACGACCGGCCGCCCCGGCCCGGTGCTGATCGACATCCCCAAGGACGTTCAGATCGCCTCGGCCACGCTCCACGAGGGCCCGGTCCAGCGCCGCAACCGCTATGCCCCGCAGATCGAAGGCGGACAGACCGAGATCGCCCGCGCCATAGAGCTGATCGCCAATGCCAGGGCGCCGATCTTCTACACCGGCGGCGGCATCATCAATTCGGGCCCCGAGGCATCGGAGCTGCTGCGCAAGTTCCAGGCCCTCACCGGCGCGCCGGTCACGTCCACGCTGATGGGCCTTGGTGCCTTCCCCTCGGACAGCCCGGACTGGCTGGGCATGTTGGGCATGCACGGCACTTATGAGTCCAACATGGCGATGAACCGGGCGGACCTGGTGATCTGCCTCGGCGCGCGATTCGATGATCGCGTCACCGGGCGGCTCGACGCCTTCTCGCCCAACTCGACCAAGATCCACGTCGATATCGACCGCAGCTCGATCAACAAGACGGTGCAGGTCGACCTGCCGATCATCGGCGATTGCGGCCGCGTGCTCGAACAGCTGATCGAGGCCTGGGGCAGCCGCAAGGCCGCCGACCTGACCGAATGGAAGGCCCGCATCGACGGCTGGCGCGCGCGCGACAGCCTGGCCTATCCGAAGAACCCCGAAAGCATCATGCCGCAGCTCGCGGTGCAGCGGCTCTATGAACTGACCAAGCACCGCGACCCGATCATCACTACCGAGGTCGGCCAGCACCAGATGTGGGCGGCGCAGTTCTATCACTTCTTCGCGCCGAACAAGTGGCTCACCTCCGGCGGCCTGGGCACCATGGGCTATGGCCTGCCCGCCGCGATCGGCGCGCAATGCGGCAATCCGGACCAGCTGGTCATCGACATCGCGGGCGACGCCTCGATCCAGATGAACATCCAGGAAATGGGCACGGCCACGCAATACCGCCTGCCGGTGAAGGTCTTCGTGCTCAACAACCAGTGGATGGGCATGGTCCGCCAGTGGCAGGAACTGACATACGAGAGCCGCTATTCGGAAAGCTATTCCGACAGCCTGCCGGATTTCGTGAAGCTGGCCGAAGCCTATGGCTGGAAGGGCATCCGCATCGAGAAGGAGGCGGACCTCGACGCCGGCATCCAGGCGATGATCGACCATCC
>JAYRPK010000294.1:0-10187 GCA_041911195.1 Novosphingobium sp.
CGCAGCCGCTGGCCGGTGGCGCGGCCTCTCCCACGGCGCATTAATGGCGGGCGAATCGGGTGCGCGTCGGTGCGCACCCGAGAGCCTGTTTGCGGCTTGACGGCGGATCGGGGGCACGCTTCGTCGATTTTGCCTATTTTTCGGGGATATCAGCCCGAAATCGGCGCTTTTTGGCTTTGACAGTTCAGGCAAAAACGGCTCAATTCCGGGCCGCTTTCCGAGGCGATTCCGAAGCTAGCAAACTCACATCAAGGTAGGGGGTTCCCAGAATGAACAAGAACGACCTGATCGGCGCAGTCGCCGATGCAAGCGGTTTGACGCGCAGCGATGCCACCAAGGCTGTCGAAGGCGTGTTCGATGCCATCACCGGTGCCCTCAAGAAGGGCGACGAAGTCCGTCTCGTCGGCTTCGGCACTTTCTCCGTCACCAAGCGCAAGGCATCGACCGGCCGCAACCCGCGCACCGGCGAAACGATGAAGATCAAGGCTTCGTCGCAGCCCAAGTTCAAGGCCGGCAAGGGCCTCAAGGACGCGGTCAACTAAGTACCGGAATACCGGCCGCCTACGCCTCGCGGCCCAGAAAACAAGCGCCGCTTCGGTCTGTTCCGAAGCGGCGCATTTTTGTGGAGCTACCTCTCCAGCCGCACCAGCGCCGTCGGCGCCGCCGAGCTGCGGACATTCACTTTCCAGTCCAGTTGCTGACCGCCGGGCACGGTCCTGGGTCCGCTGTCGGTGTTGTTGGCCAGCACCTGGCCATCGGTGGTCAGGGTAAAGCTGCCGTCCATCTGGGGCAGGCGCATGGTTGGATTGTCGCGGCCGAAGCTGCCCATCCCGCCGAACACCATCGACGACAGCATGTTGTTGCTCGATGAAGGCGCGAAACCGGGGGCATCGATCCGAACGGTGCCGTCGTTGCGGCGCATGACCTGGAGGAAGCTGTAGGTGGTGGGGAATTTCTCGATCACCGGGAACATGAAGTCGTGATCGAGCGTGCCTGAAATGGCATAGTCGACATCGAACATGCCGTCGCCCTTGTAGGTCACTGCGCGCCATCCGGCCTGGCGGCGCAGCCTGGCGGCGAATTCCTCGATCGACTTGGGGTCGGTGGGATCGAGCCCGCCGAGCATGGCCTTCATCTTCTCCGTTTCGCGCCGCTCGCGCTCCTCGTTCGATGCCTTGGTGGCTTCCCACTGGCGCTTCTGGTCGGCTAGCTCTTCGGGCGTGCAGGGGCGATCCTTTTCCGCGCCGTCCGAACAGGCCGAGGCTTCGAATTCCGGCGTTTCGCCCGGCTTGCCCATGCGGGCCAGCTGGGTGACGCCCATCATCGAAATCTCGCCCTTGTAGGTGAAGGCGAACGTTCCGCTGCGCCGCACATCGAGGGTGGAGACGAAATTGCCCGGCGTCAGCAGGCAGGCGGAAAGCAGCAGTGCCGAGGCGGCAAGGACGGCAATCGCCGCGAGGCGCTTGATCGGGCGGTGATGCATGATTTTCCTTCCGTCAGTTGCGCGTCGCCGCGGCATAGAGCGCGATGGCGGCGGCGTTGGAAACATTGAGGCTTTCCATCGCATCGCGGATCGGCAGGCGGGCCAGTGCGTCGCAATGGCCGGCGATGTTCTGGCGCATGCCTTCGCCTTCCGCGCCCAGCACCAGCGCGACCGGGCCGGAGGGCAATGCCTCGGCCAGCGTCGTATCGGCCTCGCCATCAAGGCCAATGCGCCAGTATCCGGCCTCGGCCATTTCCTCGAGCGCGCGGGCCAGGTTCACCACCCGCACCCAGGGCACCAGTTCGAGCGCGCCGGAGGCGCTCTTGGCCAGCACGCCCGATTCGGGCGGGGCGTGGCGGTCCTGCGTCACCAGCGCCGCCGCGCCGAAGGCGGCGGCCGATCGCAGGATCGCGCCGACATTGTGCGGATCGGTCACCTGGTCGAGCACCACCAGCGGGCGATCGGCCTCTCCGGACAGCACATCGTCGAGGAAGATGTCTTCCAGCGGGGCGCATTCCAGGACCAGTCCCTGGTGCGGTGCATCGTGCGCCACCAGCCGGGCGAGGTCCGCTCCCTGGGCGAATTCCAGCGGAAAATCGGGCGGAAGCTCGCCATCGAGCGAAGCCACGCCCTCGCGCGTCGCCCACAGCTTGCGGTGACGCCGGTCCGGATTCTTGAGCGCAGCCTCCACCGCGTGCCGCCCCCACAGCCGGACCATGCCGCTGGAAGCCCGGCCAGAGCCGCGCCCTCCCTGCATGCGTCCCGCGCGCCCGCGAAGTGCCCGTTGCTTGCTCATGAGCTTGTCAAAATGCCTGTCATGCCGGTCTCCTGCCAGCCGACCCATTGACAGGCAAGGCCTGCTTCGCCATTGGCCTCGCCTCCCGGCGCGGTCATTGGCCGCGGGGCCCCATGGACAGGTGGCCGAGTGGTTAAAGGCAGCAGACTGTAAATCTGCCCGCGCAAGCGTACGGTGGTTCGAATCCACCCCTGTCCACCACCGCCCTGCCTCGGGTGGGCGCCAGAAGGCCGCGGGGATGGCAGGGAAGGCATCGGCGACAGCGCCATCCGCAACAAGCTCGCCTCCCTCCGGCATTGCGCGCGCTCGAACCAGTCGATAGCCTGAGCCAAACCATAATCCGGGAGACAAGGATGTCCGGCCGTATCTTGCCCGTCGCGGACGAGCTGTCCGCGCCCTATTGGCAGGCCTGCGCGCAGCATGTGCTGAAATTGCCGCGCTGTTCGCAATGTGGCCACTTTTCGCTGCCGCCCGATATCACCTGCCCGCACTGCAAGAGCGCAGAGCCGGATTTTACCTGGAAAGAGGTTTCCGGCCGGGGCAGGCTGCGGACCTGGACGGTGGTGCGCCATTCCTTCCTGCAGGGCTTCGAACTGCCTTTCGTGCTGGCCGACGTCGAGCTGGACGATGAGCCGGGCCTGCGCATGATCGGCCGACTGGTGGACGGGCCGGACGCGCCGCTTGCCCTGGGCGAGCGGGTGGAACTGGCCTTCGATGACATCGCCGACGGCATTGCCATTCCCTCGTTCCGGAGGGCGGCATGAGCTTTCTCGCCAGAAACCAGGTCGCCATTGCCGGCTATGCCATGGCGCCGGCCACCCGCCGCTCGACCGAGCCCTTGGGCCACACGGCGCTGCGCACCGCCAAGGCGGCCATTGCCGATGCCGGGCTGCAGGTTTCGGACGTGGACGGCTTCGTCGCATCTTCCATGCTGCCGACTTCCGGCGATCATGGCGCTCAGGACGGCATGAGCGTGGTTACGGCCGACTGGATGGCCGAGCACCTTGGCGTCGAGCCGGCCTATGTCGCCGGTTTCCAGGGCAAGGGGCAGCTCACCAGCTCGATGTGCGTCGCGGTCAACGCGCTGGCCAGCGGCGCCTGCGACTACGTGCTGCTCCACCGCGCGCTCTACAATCCCGCGCAGGGCAAGTACAACGACAGCGCCATGACACAGGCGCGCGGCTATCAGCAGTGGACCGCGCCGCAGGGCTTCTTCGGCGCCTTGCCGGCGATCGCCATGGTCTACAACGAATACATGCAGCGCTACGGCGCGAGCCGCGAGGCCATGGCGCGGGTGGTCACCGAGGCGCGCAACAACGGGGCGAAGCAGGCATGGTCGCACTGGCATGGCAAGCCGATCACCGAGCAGGACTACCTCGATGAGCCGCTGATCTGCGATCCGATGTCGCGGCTCGATTGCGACATTCCGGTGCAGGGCGTCGGCTGCTTCGTGCTGACGCGGGCGGACCGGGCCAAGGATGGGCCGAACAAGCCGGTCTACGTCACCGGCTATGCCAACGGCTACGTCGGTCCGCACCGCCTGCCGTTGCACTGGACGCTCGATGATATGGAGGTGGCCGGCGATGCGGTGGCCAAGCGGCTGTGGGAAAGCGCGGGGTTTGGGCCCAAGGATGTGCAACTGGGCCAGTTCTACGATGCCTTCTCGCCCTTCGTGTACATCTGGATGGAGGCGCTGGGCTTCGTGCCGCGCGGCGAGGCGCACCGCTTCGTGCTGGATGGCGGCATCGATGCCGCGAACCCCAGGTCGCTCGGCGTGCTTTCGGGCGGCGGGGCGATCGGCAGCGGGCGGTTGCACGGGCTGCCGCAGCTGCTTGAGTGCTATGTGCAGCTTGCCGGACGCGCCGGAGAGCGCCAGCGCGAGGTGACCAATGCCGCCTGGAGCTACTCCGCGCCCTATTTCGGCGGGGCCATGGCGATGACCAACGATCCGGGGTGAGGGGAGGGGGCTGCGCAAGGCGCATGGGGCCGTCCCACAACCTCACTCATCCGTAAAACGTCATCCTGAACTTGTTTCAGGATCCACTCTCGGTTTCTTCCGCCAGTGCAGGCTCTGACGCAAACCGATAGGTTGGCTGGTGAAACGCAACGGGCGGAGAGTGCGGACAGGGGACCCTGATACAAGTTCAGGGTGACGGGATTTGTTGGGTAGGGGAGGAGGTCGTTACCCCAGCCTCAACCCGTAAAGCTCCTTCACGTTATCGTGCAGGATCCGCCGCCGGTCTTCCTCGCTCAGGTGCTTCATATGCTGCGCCAGCAAGTTCCGGCTCCACGGCCATGTCGCATCCGAATGCGGGTAATCATTCGCCCAGAGCAGCCGCCTGGTGTTCAGGTGGTTCGCCAGCTGCAGCGCCACCGGATCGTCCTGGAAGGTCAGGTAGACGTTCTCGAAGAAGTAGTGGCTGGGCTCCGCGCCGATATCGTCCACCTTGTTGAGGAAGCGGTGCTGGGCGTAGAAATGGTCGATGCGGTAGACATAGTCCGCCGCCCAGCCGGCCCCCGCTTCGACGCAGACCAGTTTCAGCTTCGGGAACCGCTGGAAAATGCCGCCGAGAATGAAATCGGTCACTGCATCCTGGTTGGCGCGCAGCACGTGCTGGCCGAAGTTGACGTTCTTGCCCTTCTTGTTGATCAGCAGCGCCGGCCCGGAGGCCTTGTTGCGCCCGCTGGCGAGGGTGTGGAAGCTCAGCGGCAGGTCAAGGTCCTGCGCGGCTTCCCACAGCGGATCGAACTGCTCCTCGTACCAGTCGCCCTCGATGTCGGGCGCGCCGGGGAGCATGACGCCGACGAAACCCATTTCCTTGATCCGGCGAAAGTCCTCGACGCCTTCCCTGACCGTGCGCAGCGCCGTCTGGCCCACGCCGAACAGGCGTGTCGGCGCCTCGGCGACCATGTCTGCGAGCCAGCGGTTGTAGGCCTGGAACAGGGCGTTCTGTAGCGCGCTGTCGGGGTGGTTGCACAGGACCATGCCCATGGTGGGGTAGATCACTTCGGCGATGACGCCGTCGCGGTCCTGCGCTTCGAGGCGCGGGCCGGTCTGCCAGCCGCCGGCGGGGGCATCGGCGAAAGTCATGCCGGCCATCGGCTGGGCTGGGCGACCGGTCAGCCCGTCGGCGAAGGGGCCTTCGGGGAAGGGGGGCGGCAATTCGTCGAAGAAGAACTGCTGCACGCCCTGTTCATCCACCACCGGCCGCGCCCGCTTGCCGCAGGCGGAGATCGAGGCGACGGCGATCTGGCCCGGCAGGCCATCGACCACGTAGGAATCGCCGCGCACCGGATCGTGGATCAGTTGCGGCACCCGGTCGCGGAACTGCGGGTCGATGTGGCGGGTATAGGCCTCGGGTGGCTCGATGATGTGCGAATCCGCGGAGATTGCGGGGGGCAGCGCCTGCAGCGGTGCTGCCGAGCCCAGGTCCAGAGCCATTGCCGTCATTTTCCATCTCCCAAACGGAACGGGCGCAGGTTTCCCCGCGCCCGCCCGCAATGCAACAGAATAGATCAGTCGTCGAAGTGGAACAGCCGCCCGGCGATGCCGCCGACGATCTCCAGCTTGTCCTCTTCCGGAATGCCTTCGAACTCCTCGGCGATCCACTTGCGCGAATGCGGGTAAGTAGTTTCCGAGTGAGGGAAGTCCGAAGACCACATGATGTTGTGGCCGCCCGGGCGGTGGAACATCTCGATGCCGATGCGATCGCGCAGGAACGAGCCCCAGATGTTCTGGTCCATGTAGAAGCTTGGCGGGTGCTTGTTGGCGTTGCCGACCCAGTGGCGGTGCTTGCCCCAGCTGTGGTCCATGTACTGCGCGGCGAAGGCCATCCAGCCCACGCCGCTTTCGATCATCGCCCACTTGAGCTTGGGGAAGCGATCGAACAGGCCGCCATAAAGCGCGACCGCGATGGGTTCGGCCATGGCGATCTTGCTCATCAGGTGGTCGGGCAAGAAGTAGTCGTTCTCGCCGAAGCGGGTGATGCGGCCGCCCAGGTGCATGGTGATGGTGATGTCGAGATCGGTCACCGCCTTCCAGAACGGCTCGAACTCCGGGTGCCAGTAGGCGCGCTTGCTGCTGGGATCGCCGGTCAGTGCGGCGACCTGTGAATCGGCCATGTTCTTGATGCCGGCAGAGGTCGAGGCGGCGTCGGCGGCCTGCGGATAGGCCGGCAGGTTGATCGAGCGGAAGCCCAGCCTGGCGATCTCATGCAGGAAGCCGACCGATTCCTCGACATCGCGCATCGGGAGATAAGCGACGCCGCGGAAGCGGTCGGGTGCCTCGGCGCAGAAGTCGGCGAGCCAGCGGTTGTAGGCGCGGTAGCTCTCGATCAGCAGCTCGCTGTTGCGGGTCGGCAGCGGGCCGCCGCCGAACAGCACGGCGCAATCGATCTCGTCGTCGTCCATGTCGGAGAGGCGCTTGGCGGCGGAGTGGGCGCTGCGCAGGTCGGCGAGCTTGCCCTTCTGCTTGAAGTTGATCTCTTCCTTGCCGGCAAGGAACGAGAGGAGGTTGAGCGGGCGCTTCGTCCCTTCGAACACCACCCAGTCATGCTCGTCGCCTTCCTCGATGGTCGGGGCGAGGCTGCGCAGGTGCTGGGGCAGATAGTCTTGCCAGAAGGTGTGCGGCGGATCGACGTGCTGGTCTGCATCGACGATTCGGTAACGGCCGCCGATGCCCTGCTTGGCTTCGGGGCGATCGAGAACTGTCGCCATGGTTCGAGTCTCCTCTCGTTTTTATGGTCGGAAGGTATCACGCGTTGGCGGCTAGGCAATTGCGAAGTGTCAATTGGCGAATGGACGTTCGAATTGACGAATTGCGGGGCCAGGGACATAGTTTGCAGCAACCCGCCAGAGAGCGCGAAAGGAGAGAATCGATGTCCGAAGCCGATCCCGGCGGCGCGCTGAGCGCGGAGGCGATTGCCAAGATGCCCTGGCTGATTTCGGTGGACGATCACGTCACCGAACCGCCCGACCTGTGGACCTCGCGCTTGCCCAGCCATCTCGTCGATCGCGGCCCTCAGGTGCGGCGCGGCAAGATCCTCGCCGGGGCCGATGCGCGTGAGGGCAAGACGAACTACGACCACCCCGACGGCAAGTGGGGCGACTACTGGTTCTTCGACGGCAAGCCGACCAAGGGTTTCCTCACGCCGATCACCCACGCTGTCGGCTTCGAGGAGAAGAAGATCGGCAACTTTCCGCTGACCTACGAGGAAATCTGGCCGGGCGCCTGGAAGAAGACCGAACGCCTCGCCGACATGACCAGCAATCATGTCGAAGCCTCGCTGTGCTTCTGCAACTCGGTGACGAGCTATGCCGGGCAACTGTTCTTCCAGCATCCGGACAAGCTCTTGGCGCTGGCCTGCATCCAGGCCTACAACGACTGGATGATCGACGACTGGTGCGCCGGGGAAGGGTACGGCCGCCTGATCCCGCTGATCTTCCTGCCGCTGTGGGACCCGAAGCTGTGCGCTGCCGAAGTGCGCCGCTGCGCCGGCAAGACGCCGATGATCGCCGCGAGCTTCCTGGAAAACCCGCACGAGTATGACTTGCCCACGGTCTACAGCCGCGACTGGGACCCGCTGTTCGAGGCCTGCAACGAAACGCGCACCAACCTTTCGATGCACATCGGCTCCAGCCCGCGCATCCCGACCACCTCGAAGGACGCGCCCTACATGATGACTTCGATCATCATGTTCATCGATTCGATGACTTCCGCACTGGATTTCCTGCTGGCCGGGGTGTTCGAGCGGTTTCCGAACCTCAAGATCGCCTATTCTGAAGGCCAGATCGGCTGGCTGCCCTATGCCGTGCGCCGCGCCGACAAGGTCTGGCTGGCGCGCGACAAGGAAGGCAAGGGCTACCAGAGGACCAAAAACCCGCCCAGCAGCTATGTCGCTGGCCATGTCTATGGCTGCATCTTCGACGACGATACGGCGCTGATCTGCCGTGACCTGATCGGCATGGGCCAGATCATGATGGAAGTGGACTATCCGCATTCGGCCTGTTCGTTCCCCAACGTGGTGCAGGTGGCGACCGGGCTGGCGGATACCGCCGGGCTCAACGAGAAGGAACGGCACATGTTCTTTCGCGGCAATGCCATCGAGGCCTATGGGCTGGAGCGGATCGGGATCAGGCCTTAGTCAGTCCCCCTCCCGCTTGCGGGAGGGGAGAAGCAAGGCCAGAGCCACGAATTCATGATGGAAGAGAGCATAATGATCGAAGAAGCCGACTACGTCATCTGCGGCGGGGGCAGCGCCGGTTGCGCCATGGCGGCGCGCCTGTCGGAGGACCCGGACAAGCGCGTGGTCCTGCTGGAAGCGGGCGGCGACAACGAGCGCTTCTGGATCCGCACCCCCGCCGGCCTCAGCCAGATCGGCGCCGATCCGGAAGCCAACTGGATGTACTTCACCGAGCCCGACGCCAGCCAGAAGGACCGGCGGGTGTTCTGGTCCTCCGGGCGCGGGCTTGGCGGCGGTTCGGCGATCAACGGCATGGTCTATATCCGCGGCACCACCTACGACTACGACACCTGGTCGAAGGAACTGGGCTGCACCGGCTGGTCGTGGGACGAAGTGCTGCCCTATTTCAAGAAGAGCGAGGACTACGACGGGCCTGACAGCCCGGCCCACGGCAAGGGCGGCCCGCTCGGCGTCTCGCAACTTCGCGCGCTGCATCCGCTGGCGCACGCCTTTGTCGATGCCTGCAAGGAAGCCGGGATGCGCGAGATTCCCGACTATTGCGAGGGCGACATCGACGGGGCCTTCATCAACCTTGCCACCCAGCGCAACGGCCAGCGCTGCTCGACCGCCGAGGGTTTCCTCAAGCCGGCGATGAACCGCCGGAACCTGCAGGTCATCACCGGCGCGACGGCCGACAGGATCCTGTTCGAGGGCAAGCGCGCAGTGGGCGTGCGCTTCCTCCGGGGCGGCGTGAGCCATGACATCAAGGTCAACGGCGAAGTCATCCTCGCGGGCGGCACCATCCAGACCCCGGCCATGCTGATGCGATCGGGCGTCGGGCCGGGCGCGCACCTGCAGGAAAAGGGCATCGACGTCATCGCCGCGCGCGAGCAGGTCGGCACCAACATGCACGAGCATCCCAGCCTGCACAACGCGCGGTTGGTGAACTTGCCCACTTACAACGTGCGCAACAACCCGCTCAGGCTGGGCTGGGAGGGCCTCAAGTACATCCTCACCCGGCGCGGCTGGCTGACCACCTGTGCGGTTCATGCCATGGCCCATGTCCGCTCCGACCCGGACCTGCAGTACCCCGACATCAAGTACCAGCTGATGCCGTTCTGGAATGACATGAACCTCAAGACCTACCATCCCGACAGGACAGGCCTGCCCAATTCCGAAAAGCAGTTCGGTGTCGCCATCAGCGTCAACCTGATGACGCCCGACAGCCGCGGCCGCATATTGCTGAAGGACGCCGATCCGATGAGCCGTCCTCTCATCGACTTCCGCATCTACGACGACGAACGCGACCTCGTCCGCATGCGCAAGGGCATGAAGCTGGCCAACCAGATTTTCGAGGCGCCTTCCATGGCCAGGCACGTGACGGGCACCTGCTGGCCGCTCGATCCCTACCAGAGCGACGAGGCCTGGGACGACCAGTTGCGCAGTTGCAGTTCCACCGGCCTGCATCCGGTCGGCTCGTGCCGCATGGGCAGCGATGCTGATGCCGTGGTCGATCCGCAGCTCCGGGTGAACGGCGTGGAGCGGGTGCGGCTGGCCGATTGCTCGATCATCCCGCTGCTGCCGTCGGCGAACACCAATGCGCCCGCGATCATGATCGGCGAGCGCTGCGCCGACTTTGTCCGGGGTAACCGGCGATGAACGAGGAGGCGGACTACGTCATCTGCGGCGGCGGCAGCGCCGGCTGCGTGATGGCCAACCGGCTCTC
>JAYRPK010000295.1:0-8211 GCA_041911195.1 Novosphingobium sp.
CAGGATTATGCCCGCATGGTCCTGCGCGCCAAGGACTACATCGAGGCGGGCGACATCTTCCAGGTGGTCCTCGCCCAGCGCTTCACCTGCGAGTTCACCCTGCCCCCGCTGGCGCTCTACCGGGCGCTGCGACGGGTCAACCCCTCGCCCTTCCTGTTCTTCCTGGACCTGCCCGGTTTCGCCCTCACCGGCTCGAGCCCGGAAATCCTCGTGCGGGTGCGCGATGGGGAAGTGACCATCCGTCCCATCGCCGGCACTCGCCCGCGCGGCGCGACCCCTGCTGAGGACAAGGCCAACGAAGTCAGCCTGCTCGCCGATCCCAAGGAACGCGCCGAGCATCTGATGCTGCTCGACCTCGGCCGCAACGACGTCGGCCGGGTGGCAGCGGCCAGCAGCGTGGCAGTGACCGAGAGCTACACCATAGAGCGTTACAGCCATGTGATGCACATCGTCTCCAATGTGGTCGGCAAGCTCGACACGGCGAAGCATGACGCCATCGACGCGGTCTTCGCCGGCTTTCCCGCCGGCACCGTCAGCGGCGCGCCCAAGGTGCGAGCCTGCGAGATCATCGCCGAACTGGAGCCGGAAACCCGCGGCGCCTATGCCGGCGGCGTCGGCTATTTCGCTCCCGACGGATCGGTCGATAGCTGCATCGTGCTGCGCACCGGCGTGGTCAAGGACGGCATGCTGCATGTCCAGGCCGGCGCCGGGATCGTCGCTGATTCGGTGCCGGAAAACGAACAGGCCGAGTGCGAAAACAAGGCCCGCGCCCTGATTGCCGCGGCCCGCGAAGCCGTCAGAGTGGCGGGCGAAGCCGGTTTCGGTCAGTAGACCGCGGTTGAAAATTCAGCCGACGACACCGAACCAAGAAAAATAACCGACTACCGCAAAGACCAGCACGGCGCCCCAGCCGATGCTGCCATCCTCGTCGTCGGGCCTGCGCGCCGGGGCGAACAACATCTGGTACAGACCACCGGCGACCACTGCCACGCTCGCCAGCAGGATCGCGCCGCAGAGCAGGCGGAACAGGAATGAGCCGATCGCGTCGAGCCAATCGACCTGCCCGTCGAGCCAGCGGTCGACATCGTCGAGATCGAAGCCGAGGAGCACAAGCACGCCCCCGATGATGAAGAACAGCAAGAACAAGAAGACCGTGATCGCCGACGCACCGCTGCGCGGCCGCAGGTCAGGGAATACGGAGATCCAGGTGTTATTCGAAAAGTCCCAAAGGCCTCCCAAAAACCGGGCAATGAGCCTCATGCGTTCCCCCAATCATAGCGGCGCGCGCCAGCAGAGTGGCAAAGCCGCGCCAAGTCAACGATCTCTGGCGCTGGGCCGGTTCTGCGACTATGGGCGCAGCGATGATCCTCGTCCTCGACAATTATGACAGCTTCACCTGGAACCTGGTCCATTACCTGATGGAACTGGGCGCCGAGGTCGAAGTGGTGCGCAACGATGCACTGTCGGCCGGGCAGGCGCTGTCGAGCGGCGCGCAGGGCTTCCTCATTTCCCCCGGCCCCTGCACGCCCAACGAGGCGGGCATCAGCCTCGATCTCGTCGCCGCCTGCGCCGATGCCGGTAAGCCGCTGCTCGGAGTGTGCCTCGGCCACCAGTCGATCGGCCAGCATTTCGGCGGCAAGGTGGTGCGCGGCGGGCTGATGCATGGCAAGACCTCCCCAGTGACGCACGACGGCACCGGCCTGTTCCAGGGCGTGCCCTCCCCTTTCATCGCCACGCGCTATCACTCGCTGATCGTGACGGACATTCCCGATTGCCTGCTGGTCAATGCGACCTCCGATGACGAGCACGTCATGGGCTTCCGCCACGCAAGCCTGCCGATCCACGGCGTGCAATTCCACCCGGAAAGCATCGCCACCGAATACGGCCATGCCATGCTGGCGAATTTCATGGAAATCTGCGGGATGAAGGCCCGCCAGATCGCGTGAACCAGTTCGAGGCGGAGGAACTTTTCGGGCGCATGCTCGATGGCGGGATGACGGACGACAGGATCGCCGCGATCCTGGTCCAACTCGCCGACCGGGGTGAAACGGCCGAGGAAGTAGCCGGAGCGGCCAGGGCCATGCGCGCGCGAATGAAGCGCGTCATGGCGCCCGCCAACGCCATCGACGTCTGCGGCACCGGCGGCGACGGCCAGCACAGCCTGAATGTCTCGACGGCGGTGGCGATTGTCGTGGCTGCCTGCGGCGTACCCGTCGCCAAGCACGGCAACCGTGCGGCATCGAGCAAGGCCGGTGCGGCGGACACGCTGGAGGCCCTTGGCCTCGACCTCGCCAAGGCCAGCGAGAACGCCGCAGCGACCCTCGCCGACATCGGCATCTGCTTCCTGTTCGCCCAGGCGCACCATCCCGTGCTCGCGCGCGTCGGACCCATCCGCAAGGCGCTGGGCCGGCGCACGATCTTCAACCTGCTGGGCCCGCTGGCGAACCCGGCGGGCGTGAAACGCCAACTGGTCGGCGTACCCTCGCCGGCAATCTTGTCGATCTACCATGACGTACTCGGCTTGCTCGAGATGGAACGGGCCATGGTAGTCTCCGGCGAGGAAGGCCTCGACGAAGTGTCGATTTCCGGGCCGAGCCGGGTTGCCGCCATCGGCATTGCCGGCATCGCCGAACGCATCGCGCCGGAGGATGCAGGCCTCGCGCGCCATCCCGCCGATGCCCTGCGGGGCGGCGATCCGGCGTTCAACGCCGAGGCATTGCGCCGCCTGCTGCAGGGCGAGCCGGGCGCCTATCGCGACGCCGTCCTGCTCAACTCCGCCGGCGCGTTGATCGTCGCCGATGAAGTGACCGACTGGCGCCAAGGCGTCGAACGCGCCGGCGAAGCCATCGACAAGGGTCTGGCCAGGGCCCTGCTCGATCGCTGGATCGAGGCGCTGAAATGACCAGAGACCAATGACCGACAAACTCACCGAGATCTGCGATACCAAGCGCGGCGAAGTCTTGGCGCGCAAGCAGGCCGCCTCGCTCGCCGAGCTTGACGCCCGCGCCGCCGCGCAGAGCGCACCGCGCGGTTTCCGCAAGGCCATCGAGGCGAAGATCGCCGAGGGCTTCGCCCTGATCGCCGAGATCAAGAAGGCCTCGCCCTCCAAGGGCCTGATCCGCGCGGACTTCGATCCCCCCGCCCACGCCCGCGCCTATGAGGCGGGCGGTGCGGCATGCCTTTCGGTGCTCACCGATGCGCCCTATTTCCAGGGCCACGAGGACTACCTGATCGCCGCCCGCGCGGCCTGCGCCCTGCCGGTGCTGCGCAAAGATTTCATGGTCGATCCCTGGCAGGTCGCCGAAGCCCGCGCGATTGGCGCCGACGCCATCCTCATCATCGTCGCCGCGCTGGATGACGTGCTGATGGCGGAAATCGAAAGTGCCGCGATGGAGCGAGGCATGGATGTCCTCGTCGAAGTCCACGATGAGGCGGAGATGGAACGCGCCGCAAGGCTCAGGTCCCGCCTGATCGGCGTCAACAACCGCGATCTCAAGCGGTTCATTACCGATATCGCCGTCACCGAACGTCTCGCCCCGCTGGCGCCGGAAGGCACCCTGCTGGTCAGCGAAAGCGGCATCAACAGCCATGCCGAACTGGAACGCCTGGCCCTGTGCGGCGCCCGCTGCTTCCTCGTCGGTGAAAGCCTGATGCGGCAACCGGATGTCGAGGCGGCCACGCGTCAACTTCTCCACGGTTGATCCCGATCAAAACAATTTCGACACACCTGTCGTAATTCCTGCCACACGCACCACAGCGCGGAGGAATACAAGGGATGAACGTCCAGTCGCCCGTCTTTACCAGCCCGGACGAAGCCGTCGCCTGGATGGGGACCGACCCCATACCGGCCAAGCGCTATTACGATCCCGAATGGTTCGAGCTCGAACGCCAGGCGATATTCATGCGCAGCTGGATCGAAGTCGGCCACGTTTGCGAGTTGCCGGAACCCGGCACCTGGATTCGCCGCGAGCTGGAATTCGCCCAGGCCTCTATCCTGATCGTACGCGGCAAGGATGGCGAAATCCGCGCCTTCTACAACGCCTGCACGCATCGCGGCACACAACTGGTGGAAGACGAACGCGGCAAGGGCGCCAATTTCCTGTGCCCCTATCACTTCTGGAACTTCGGCGATGACGGCCGCCTGGTCGCCGCCCCCGATTTCAACCGCTTCGCCCTCAGGAAGGAAGACTGTTCGATCCCCAGGATCGCGGTCGAGGTCTGCGCCGGCCTGATCTTCGTCAACCTCGATCCGAATCCGAGGAAGAGCCTGCGCGAGCACCTGGGCAGCTATGCCGAGCAACTCGAGACCCTGGCCGTGGCCAAGGCCACGCACTTCGCCGAATATACCTATGAGATCGAGGCCAACTGGAAGATCACCTATGACAACTTCCAGGAAAACTACCATCTTCGCCACGTTCACGGCCTGACCGGCGTCGCAACGGTCCATCCGGACAACCTCTATGGCTATCCGGACAAGTACACCTTCGATGGCCCCAACCGCACCCAGCAGATCTGGAGCAATCCCGAGCCGCTGATCCGGCCAATGCAAGGCTTCAACTTCGGCCTCGCGGCCAGGCTTGCCATGGAGGAAGGCATCCTGGGCGGAGAATACGACCGCACCTACTTCGCGGTCTTTCCCAGCCTGTTCGTCATCGGCAATCCCGTCCAGCACTTCAGCCACAAGGTCTATCCGATCTCGGCGACCCGGTCGCGCGGGGTGTTCCGCGTCTACGGGGTGGGAGCGGACAATTCGGCGACGAAGCGCTATGCGCGGGAATATACCCTGGCATCGATCCACGACATCCACACCGAGGACGTCAACATCATCGACCGCGCGCAGAAGGGCCTGCTTTCCGGCGCGATCAAGAACATCCACTTCATGAACATGGAAGGCCTCTGCCGCCACCTCTACCAGAACGTGGTGCGCGAGGTTGAGGAATGGCAGGCCGAGCAGGCCAAATCGGGAGAAGCGGCATGCTGAGCAACCAACGTCTGCCCGATGGCTATACGGTGCTGGAGCCTTTCGTCGATCTCTGGGCGATCCACGGCACTGCGGCGCGCGATGCCCAGCGCACCGCCAGCACCGAGGCGCAGCGCAAGGCCTTCTACCAGATCGCCAAGGATCACATCCCGCGCGCGCTGGAAGAACTGGACAAGACCCCGCTCGACCAGTTCGACGAAAAGCAGCAGAACCTGATGAACATCCTCCTCAGCTTCGCGCACGTGGTGAATGCGGTGGAACTGCTCGACAAGGGCGAGGAACGCCACGCAAAGTTCCGCGCGGCCATGCCCTTCACGCGATCGACCGCGGACGAATAGAGTCCAATTCACGGGTTGGCTTGTGCACCCCGCTTCTGGCAAAGGACCGGGGTGAACAAATTGACCCACCTCGACGAGCAAGGCCGTGCGCGCATGGTCGATGTCGGCGGCAAGGCCGAGACAGCCCGCATCGCCGTTGCCTCCGGCCGCATCCGCATGAGTGAACCGGCCCTTGCGGCCATTCGCGACGGCAATGTTGCAAAGGGCGACGTGCTCGCCACGGCCCGGATAGCCGGGATCATGGCGGCGAAGAAAACGGCGGAACTGATCCCGCTGTGCCACCCGCTTGCGCTCGATGCCGTAGCCATGGACTTCGCTTTCGAGCATGATGCGGTCAGGGCAACGGCAAGTGCATCGCTAACCGGCCGCACCGGCGTGGAAATGGAAGCGATGACAGCTACTTGCGTTGCACTCCTGACAATCTACGACATGGCCAAGGCCATCGACAAGGGCATGGTGATCGAACAGGTCCGTCTGATCGAAAAGCGCGGCGGCAAGTCGGGCCACTGGCAGGCCCCGGCATGAAGCAACCGCCCCTGCCGCTGGAGGAAGCCCAGGCCCGGCTGCTGGCGCTGGTTTCGCCGCTGCCGATCGAACGCGTCGACGTCACCGGCGCCTTCGGGCGTTTCCTGGCCGAACCCCTGCTGGCTCGCCGCACCAATCCGGCGGCGGATCAATCGGCCATGGATGGCTATGCCGTGGCCGAGGACGACCTGGCCGGACCATGGCATGTGATCGGCGAGAGCGCGGCGGGCCATCCCTTCTGCGGATCGCCGGCCGCGGGTGAGGCCGTGCGCATTTCCACCGGCGCGCTGCTTCCGGCCGGAACCGGCTGCGTCATCCTGCAGGAGGATATTTCCCGCGAAAACGGCGTCATCCGCCTGACTGGCGAGCTTCCCTCTCCTCCCGGCAAGCACATCCGCCGCCTGGGCATGGATTATCGCGAAGGCGACCTCCTGCTGCCGGCCGGCACGGTTATCGGCCCGCCGCAACTGGCCCTTTCCATCTCCGCCGGCCACAAGCATCTGCCGGTGCGCCGCCGCCCCCACCTTGCCATCATCGACAGCGGCGACGAACTGGCAGCGGATTGCGAACATTGTGAGCCTCACCAGATTCCCGCCAGCAATGGCGCCATGCTGGAAGCCATGGCCGCGATCCTGCCTTGCAGGAGCGAGCGTCTGGGCCCGGTGGGAGACCGGCTGGACGCCATCGCGCAGGTCCTGGCGAAAGCCGAGAACGCGGATCTCATCGTCACCAGCGGCGGGGCATCGGTCGGCGATCACGACCTGATTCGCCCGGCGCTGGAAGCCTGGGGCGCGACGATCGATTTCTGGCGGATCGCGATCAAGCCGGGCAAGCCTCTGCTGGTGGCGAGGCGAGGCAGGCAACAGATCCTGGGATTGCCGGGAAACCCGGTCTCCAGCCACGTCACGGCCTTCCTGTTCATGCTCCCACTGCTGCGCGCCATGCTCGGCAGCGCGGCGCCGCTTCCGCGCTTGGTGCGCAGCGTGCTTTCCGAGCCGCTCGGGCCCGGAGGATCGCGGCGGGAATTCCTGCGCGCGCAGTGGGATGGCGAATCGATAGCCTCGCTTTCGCTGCAGGACAGCGGCGCCCTGTCGTCGCTCGCCCAGGCCAACGCGCTGATCGACCGGCCCGCAGGCAGCCCCGCCCTGGCCGCCGGAACGCCGGTTTCCGCTTATCTGCTGTAAAGTGGCCGGATTGCTTGACTTGTCGCGAATCGTTGCTTAATTGTTCCGCATTCGTTCACTGAACTTCTCGCGAAAGGGAGGCAGGCAGGCATGCTCACCAGGAAGCAGCACGAGCTCATCCGCTTTATCCAGGCACGCCTGGAGGAGACCGGCATATCCCCCTCTTTTGAGGAAATGAAGGAAGCGCTGGACCTCAAGTCGAAGTCGGGCGTGCACCGGCTGATTTCGGCTTTGGAGGAACGCGGCTTCATCCGCCGCCTGCCCAACCGCGCCCGCGCTCTCGAAGTGCTCAAGCAGCCCGACAACGTGGCGAGCGCCAAGACGGCGGCCAATTCGAACACGGCGCTCTCATCCATTCGCCCGCCGGCGCGGCAGCCCGAGCCGGCCAACGACGTCATCGAGATTCCGCTGCACGGCCGCATCGCCGCCGGCGTCCCGATCGAGGCGCTGGAAGGTCAATCGACACTTCCGGTCCCCGCCGCACTGCTCGGCGCGGGCGAGCATTACGCGCTGGAAGTATCAGGCGATTCGATGATCGAGGCCGGCATTCTCGACGGTGATTTCGCCCTCATCCGCCGCACCGATGTCGCCCGCGACGGCGAAATCGTCGTGGCGCTGGTGCGCGGTGAGGAAGCGACGCTGAAGTACTTGCGCCGCCAGGACGGCCGGGTGCGGCTCGATCCGGCGAATTCGGCCTACGAACCGCAAGTCTATCGGCCCGAGGAAGTCCAGGTCCAGGGCAAGCTGGCGGGCTTGCTGCGCCGCTATCATTGAGCAGCAGGCACGGCCGCCGTTCGGCCCGCGGGCTGGCGCGGGGGCACTGGCCTCGGTGACGGTGCGGTGGCTTGACGCCACCAGCCATGCTCGCCTTGCGATTGGGCCACACTCGTGACCCGGCGCGATGTCAGGTCGATGGCCAGACCGCCCGTTTGCGACAGCAGCGCCCGATCGGCCTTGAGCCATGCCGGGCGGCATGAGCGCGGCAGCCAGCGATCGGCGATGACGATGTCGGACCTGGCGCAGGCGGCGGCCAGCGCGCGTTCGGGCACATCCAGATGTCCGCGCGAGAGCAACAGGTTCCAGCTCCGCTCGCCGCGCTTGAGGGCAATGGTGCAGAAATCCTCGTTGCATGAAGCCCCCGGCCAGGCGTCGAAGGCCACAGCCTCGCCGGACATGCCGGCGA
>JAYRPK010000296.1:0-4469 GCA_041911195.1 Novosphingobium sp.
CACTGCGCTTCGGCGTGGTGCACCGCTATTCCAGCCACAACTACATGTTGCGCTATTGGCTGGCCGCCTGCGGCATCCGGCCCGATCGCGACGTCGAGATCGCCACTGTCCCCCCGCCGTTCTGCGCAGACGCGCTCGAGGCGGGCGAAGTCGACGGCATCTGCGTCGGCGAGCCGTGGAACAGCGTCGCGGTGGAGCGGGGCGTCGGGCGGATCGTTCTCGCCACGGCGCAAATCTGGCGGCGCGGCGTGGAAAAGGTGCTGGCCCTGCGCGAGCCGGTGCTCGAGGACAAGCGGCAAGGTGTCGAACGCCTGATCCGGGCCCTGTGCCGAGCCGGACGTCATTTCATCGAGCCGGCCAACTGGGAGGCCAACGCCGCCATCCTGGCGCGGCCGGAATACCTCGATGGCGATGCGGTGCTGATCAAGCGCGCCATATCCGACCGCCTGCTGCTGGAGCGCGGCGGGCAGATCATCCATTTCCCGGATTTCATGTTCCAGTACCGCGAGGCGGCGAACTTCCCCTGGGTCAGCCAGGCGGAATGGCTCTACACGCAGATGGTGCGATGGGACGGGCTCCCATTCGACAGCGCGGACCTGGCCAGGGCGGCGCGGGTTTTCCGGCCGGACATATACCGCAGTGCACTCAGCGGCACCGACGAACCGCTTCCGGGAGCAAGTTCCAAGGTCGAGGGCAGCCTCACCCAGACCACCGCCGTGGGCACACAGCAGGGCACGATGATACTGGAAAGAAACCGCTTTTTCGATGGGGGCGTGTTCGATCCGGCCCAGGCCGAGCAGTACTTTTCGCAACTGCCGTAAGAATATTTGCTGCACTGCAAAAAAGGCACTTGCCGAACCGGCAGCGAATCGCTTAGCTTCCAGCCAGCAGGAACGGAGCGGCCCAAAGCCGGGT
The DNA here is from genome assembly GCA_041911195.1 of Novosphingobium sp. Taxonomy (GTDB): domain Bacteria; phylum Pseudomonadota; class Alphaproteobacteria; order Sphingomonadales; family Sphingomonadaceae; genus Novosphingobium. Next base: position 916 of record JAYRPK010000296.1, read on the forward strand.
TGCGGATTTCGTCCTGCCGGAATTCGACATTGCGTGGCAACGGTGCCGCCCGATCCAGTCCCCCCGGGGATTTGAATCGAGGCGGCTTTTTGTTGTTCGCGCTGCAGACGGGAAGACAGCGATGAACAAGCTTATGGATTTTCGGTTCGACAGGCGCGGTATTGTCGCGGCGCTGCTCGCCGGCGTGGCGCTGGCCGGTTGCGGCGGGGGCGGCGGTTCGTCCGCCGCCAATAGCGAGATCGCCAGGATCGCGGCGGAACGCCAAATCGAAAAGTCCAACCTCCGGCTCGGCTTCATCAAGCTCACCGACATGGCGCCGCTCGCCGTCGCCAGGGAAAAGGGCTTCTTCGCCGAAGAAGGGCTCAATGTGACGCTTGAGCCGCAAGCCAACTGGAAAGTGCTGGTCGATGGGGTCGCCGGGGGACAGCTCGATGGTGCGCACATGCTGGCGGGCCACCCGCTGGCTTCGGCCGCCGGGTTCGGCTCCAGGGTGCGCATCGTCACGCCCATGTCGCTCGACATGAACGGCAAGGGCATCACGCTGTCGAACAAGGTCTACGACATGATCGCGCCCAGCCTGCCCAAGGGGCCGGACGGCAAGTTCCTGCAGCCGGTTTCCGCCGCCGCGCTGAAGCCGGTGGTCGACAAGTTCCACTCCGAAGGCAAGCCCTTCAAGATGGGCATGGTCTTCCCCGTTTCGACTCACAACTACGTGCTGCGCTACTGGCTGGCGGCGGGCGGGCTCAACCCCGGTTTCTATCTGCCAGGCGATACGGCGGGCGTTACCGGGGCCGACGTCCAGCTTTCGGTCACGCCGCCGCCGCAGATGCCCGCGACGCTGGAGGCCGGCACGATCGAGGGCTATTCGGTGGGCGAGCCGTGGAACCAGGCGGCAGTGGCCAAGAATATCGGCCATCCGATCATCGTCGATCCCGACATTGCCGGGATGACCGGCGACAAGGTGTTCGGGCTGACCGAGGAATTCGTCAACAAGAACCCCAACACAGTCAAGGCGCTGCTGCGCGCCCTGCTGCGCGCATCGATGTGGATCGATGCCGAGAACGGCAAGAACCGGGCGGAAACGGTCAAGATCATCGCCAGCCCGAAATATGTCGGCGCCGACGAGAAGGTGCTGCTCGCCTCGATGACCGGCAAGTTCACCTTTGCCGACGGCGACACCCGCGACACGCCCGAGTTCAACCTGTTCTTCAGCCAGCAGGCCAGTTATCCGTTCTATTCCGACGGCATCTGGTTCCTGACGCAGATGCGCCGCTGGGGGCAGATCGCCGAAGACAAGCCCGATCAGTGGTATCTCGACACGGTCAAGGCCGCCTACCGGCCCGACCTCTACAATGCCGCCGCGCAATCGCTGATCGCCGACGGCAAGGCCACCGCGGCCGATTTCCCGCAGACCGACGGTTACCGCACCTACACCAGGGCGGCGATCGACAAGGTGACCTTCGATGCGCGCCGCCCGGCCGCCTATGCCGCCGGCTTCGCCATCGGCCTCAAGCCCGGCCAGACCGTGACGCCCGCCGGCGTCAAGTAATCACAGCCAAGGAAACACGATGTCCGCCGTACCGCTCAGGAAACCCGACATGGCCTCCAGCGACGAAGTCGCGCCACCCGCCGATGCGCTTGAAGCCGGAGAGACGGTTGCAGCCGCGCCCAAGGCCGGCAAGCGCTCCGGGTTCATGCCTTCGGAGCTGAAATTGCCGCCGGCACAGGCCCTGTTCGACGCGGCCTGGCCGCCCATGGCGGGCATTGCCGGCTTCGTCATCCTGTGGGCCTTGCTGGCGCCGACGGTGAAGACCTCGCTCGGCGCGCTGCCAGGGCCAGGCGACGTCTGGCAGGCCTTCCTCGGACTGATGGATGAATATTCGCAGGCGCGCGCCGCCGCCGCCGCGGATGGCGGAGCCTATACCGGCCCGCCCACCTTCATCGACCAGATCTTCACCTCGCTCAAGACCGTGGCCATGGGCTTCACCCTTGCTTCGCTGGTGGCGGTGCCGCTGGGGCTGGTCGCGGGAATGTCGAAGTCCTTCAACGCCGCGATCAATCCGATCGTGCAGGTGATGCGCCCGGTCAGCCCGCTGGCCTGGCTGCCGATCGTCACCATGGTGGTTTCGGCCTCGATCAGCAGCGACGATCCGATGCTGCCCAAGAGCTTCGTCATCTCCGCTGTGGTGGTGATGCTTTGCTCGATGTGGCCGACACTGATCAACACCGCGGTCGGCACCGCCTCGATCGACAAGGACCTGATCGCCGTGGGCCGGGTGCTCAAGCTGGGCTGGTTCGCCAAGCTGCGGCGGCTGGTCCTGCCCAGCTCGCTACCCTACATCTTCACTGGCATGCGCCTGTCGCTGGGCGTGGGCTGGATGGTGCTGATCGCCGCGGAAATGCTGGCGCAGAACCCGGGCCTGGGCAAGTTCGTCTGGGACGAATTCCAGAACGGCAACGAAAAGTCGCTGGCGCGGATCATGGTGGCGGTGGTGGTCATCGGCCTGATCGGAGTGATGCTCGACCGTATCATGATGGCGCTGCAGTCGCTCGCCAGCCGCAACCACACGGTGTGACAATGACCGATCCCATCCTTTCCCTTCGCGGCCTTTCTAAGCGGTATGCCGGCAAGGCCGGCGGCGTGACCCAGGTGCTCGACAGCATCGATCTCGATGTCGAGGAGGGAGAATTCATCGCCGTCCTGGGCTTTTCCGGCGCGGGCAAGACCACGCTGATCTCGGCCATTGCCGGACTGATCGAGCCGGACTCGGGCGAAGTGCTGCTCAAGGGCAAGCCGATCGACGGCCCCGGCAAGGATCGCGGCCTGGTCTTCCAGTCCTATTCGCTGTTCCCCTGGCTGACGGTGGAAAAGAACGTCGCGCTGGCGGTCGATGCGGTCCACAAGGATCGCGGCGCGGCGGAGCGGGCACGGCTGGTTCGCCAGAAGGTGGAACTGGTCGGGCTCGGCCACGCAATGGACCGCAAGCCGGCGCAGCTTTCAGGCGGCATGCGCCAGCGCGTCGCGGTTGCCCGCGCGCTCGCCATGGAGCCGGAGATCCTGTTGCTCGACGAGCCGCTGTCGGCGCTCGACGCGCTGACCCGGGCCAAGCTGCAGGACGAGATCGAGCGCATCCGCGCCGAGGAACGCCGCACCATCATTCTCGTCACCAACGATGTCGATGAGGCGCTGCTGCTGGCCGACCGGGTCGCCGTGCTGACCCCGGCCCCGGCGGCGCGGATCGGCCGGATATTCGATGTCGGCCTGGCCCGGCCGCGCGACCGCGAGGCGTTGAACGACGACCAGCGCTATCAGGCCCTGCGCGCCGAGATCGTCGGCTATCTGGGCTCGCTGGTGGCCGGACAGGCGCGGCAGGCCTCCGGCGCGGCGATGTTGCCCAATGTCACCCCGCTCGACCTCGCGCCCCCGCCCAAGGCCTATCGCGATGCGGCGGCGGGCGGCGTGGAGCGGCGCTACATGGAGTTCTACAAGCTCCACAAGGTCTATCCCACGCCCAAGGGGCCGCTTACTGTCGTGGAAGACTTCAACCTGCTGA
>JAYRPK010000297.1:0-5308 GCA_041911195.1 Novosphingobium sp.
CCGGGCTGGCGATAATTGCGCCATCGCCGCTCCACAGTTCGGTGCCGAGAATGCGCGTGGCCGGGTCGGACGGCGCCTTGAGTTGGGGCCCGGCCTGCGCGGAAATCCGACCACCATCGGCTATCAGGACCGCTTCGTAGCCACCCTTTGCCCGCAGGCGTCGTGCCGCTCCGGTTACCGAGGCAGGGCTGCGGTCATAGTTTTCCATCGCCACCAGTGTTCCGCCCTGGGTGCGCACAGCGGCCGCAAGTGCCGCCGAGGCGCGCTGGCCGTATTCGCCTACCGGCGAGAGACCGGCGAAGCGGGTCACGCCCTGCGAACGGGCATAGGCGACGGTGCGTTCGACCGAAGCGCTGGGCAGCATGCCCATGATGAACACATCGCGTCCGGCGCGCGAGGCGTCGTTGGAATAGGAGATGACCGGAACCCTGGCATTCCGGGCAGTGGCGATCACGGCGGGAATGTCTTCGGACATCAACGGTCCGAGAATCAGCTTGTTGCCATCGGCCACAGCCTTGCTGGCGGCAGCAGCGGCGCCCAGCGCGGTGTCATAGGTGGTGATGCGCAAGTTCGCGGCGTTGCTGTCCAGCAAGGCCTTGGTCGTGGCATTGGCGATCGACTGGCCAACCGCCGCGTTCGGCCCGGTCATCGGCACCAGCAGCGCGACCCGGTGGCGCTGGGCATCGGTGGGCAGGGTATTGGCACTGGGCGGCGGCGGAGGGGGAGGGGGCGGCGTTGGCGTCGGGGCTTTCGGTCCGGTCTGGCAGGCGGCCAGCAGCGCGGCGGTGGCAACCGCGATCAGCTTGCGGCGGTCGATCTTGCGGTTCAACATGGCTTGCCCGTTCCTGCCCTGATGGTCCATGCAATGCGGCATGGATCAATCGTTACCCCCCGGCCTCTACATTGTCGCCACCCCGATTGGCAATCTCGGCGATATCACTGCGCGCGCGGTGGAGGTGTTGCGTGGCGTTTGCGCGATAGCCTGCGAGGATACGCGGGTTACCGGCAAGTTGTTGAAGCATCTTGGAATCAAACAGCGCCTGATCCGTTATGACGATCATTCCGGCGAGGCGGACCGGGCCAGGTTGTTTGGCCTGTTGCAGGATGGGCCGGTGGCCCTCGTCAGCGATGCGGGAACGCCGCTGATTTCCGATCCCGGCTATAGACTGGTTCGCGAGGCGCGCGAATTGGGGATTGCCGTCACCAGCCTGCCGGGCGCTAATGCCGCGATCACGGCCTTGACCTTGTCAGGCCTGCCCAGCGACCGGTTCCTGTTCGCCGGCTTCCTGCCCAGCAAGGCCAAGGCCCGCGAAGACACGCTGCGCGATCTCGCCGCGATTCCGGCCACTCTGGTTTTCTATGAAACCGGACCGCGCCTTGTTGCCTCTCTGCAGGCGCTGGAAAAGGCAATGCCTGACCGCGAAGTGGCCGTCGCGCGCGAGCTGACCAAGCTGTTCGAGGAATGCCGCACCGGCAGCGCGAGTGAGCTTGGCGCGCATTACACCGCGCATCCGGCCAAGGGCGAGATCGTCCTGCTCGCAGGGCCGCCCGGCGAGCAGGCTCCCGGCGACATTGATGCCGATGCCTTGCTCCGCGCCGAACTGGCCAGAGCCAAGCCTTCGCAGGCGGCTGCGGCAGTGGCGCGGGCGACCGGGCTCGACCGCAAGGAGCTCTATGCGCGGGCCCTCACGCTGAAATGAACGGGCGGGCCGAACGCGAATCCCATGGTCGAAGGGCGGAGGTCCTTGCGGGCTGGTATCTGCGGCTCAAGGGTTGGCGGATATTGGCGCGGCGTCTCAAGACCCGGCGCGGCGAGATCGACCTCGTCGTCCGCAAGGGCAGAATCGTGGCCTTCGTCGAAGTGAAATGGCGGGCCACTGCGCGGGAACTGGATATGGCCATCGATGCCTGGCGCCTTCGCCGCGTCGTGGAGGCCGCCGAGGCGGTGGCGCACCGCTTCATGCGCGACGGCGACGATATGCGCGTCGACGTGCTCCTGCTTGCGCCGGGCCGTTTCCCGCGCCACATCGTCAATGCAACTTTGGGTTAGGGAGCCGCATGAGCCTTCGCGTAGCCGTCCAGATGGACCCCATCGAGGGGATCAACATCCATGGCGATTCCAGTTTTCACCTGATGCTGGCGGCCCAGGCGAGGGGGCACAGCCTGTTTCACTATGACGTGCGCAGCCTGGCGCTGGATGAGGGCCGGCTGACTGCCTGGGCCGCGCCGGTGACGGTGCAGCGTGTCGCGGGCGATCATTTCACCATGGGCGAACACCGCAAGATCGACCTTGTCGCCGACATCGACGTAGTGCTGATGCGGCAGGATCCTCCCTTCGACCTTGGCTACATCACCGGCACGCACCTGCTGGAGCGGCTCAAGGGCCAGACCCTGGTGGTCAACGATCCGGCTAGCGTTCGCAATGCGCCGGAAAAGGTCATGGTGCTGGACTATGCCCGCTTCATGCCGCCCACCTTGGTCGCCCGCCGGATCGAAGACGTGCGCGAGTTCCACCAGCGGCATCCGGGTGACCTGGTGGTCAAGCCGCTGCACGGCAACGGCGGCAAGGCGGTCTTCCGCATTCCGGCCGACGGCAGCAACCTGGGCGCGCTGATCGAGATGTTCCACAATGCCTGGGTCGAGCCGTTCATGGTCCAGCCCTTTCTCCCCGACGTGGCCCTGGGCGACAAGCGGATCGTGCTGGTCGATGGCGAAGTGGCTGGCGCGATCAACCGGCGGCCGGGGGAGGGAGAGTTCCGCTCGAACCTTGCGGTCGGCGGCTCGGCGGAAGCGACCCAGCTGACGGCGCGCGAGGAGGAAATCTGCGCCGCCATGGGCCCGGAACTCAAGGCGCGAGGGCTGGTCTTCGTCGGCATCGACGTAATCGGCGGAAAGTGGCTTACCGAAATCAACGTGACTTCGCCCACCGGGATCGTCGCCATAGACCGGTTCAACGGCACCGATACGGGCGGACGCATCTGGGACGCGATCGAAGCGCGTTTTCACGGGATGTGAGACGGTAAGAGGGGAGTAGCGGACTTGAGGAAGATTCTTGGGCCCCTGGCGCTTGCCTGCCTTGCCGCCCCCGCATTCGCGCAAGCACCGGCTCAGCCGCCGAGCATGCCATTCATGCCGCTCAAGCGCATCCCCGCAGACCCCGAGCCGAACGCTATCCCGCTCTACCAGGGCCCGGCCCCAGGTTTCGAGATTGCCACCCAGGTCGAACTCTGGAACGACATGGGCGGCGAGAAATGGGTGCGCAACATCACCCGCCCCACTCTGACGCCCTTCCTGCCGAAGCCCGGCACGGCCAACGGCGCGGCCGTGCTGATCGCGCCGGGAGGCGGCTTCCAGTTCCTCTCGATCAGCAACGAAGGCTGGCCCATTGCGCAATGGCTGGCCGACCGCGGCGTCGCCGCCTTCGTGCTGAAGTACCGCACGGCCCGCACGCCCGAAAGCGATGCGGAGTTCATCGGCAATTTCGGCAGGATGATCGGCAATCCCCGCACTGCAACCGAACCCCCGGCGGAATTGGTCGCGGCAGGAGAAGTCGCCCGCGCCGATGCCCAGACCGCCTTGCGCATGATCCGCGCCAATGCGGGCAAGTGGGGTGTCGATCCGGGCAGGGTCGGCATCATGGGCTTCTCTGCCGGCGCGATGACCGTCATGGCGACCTCACTTGCGAACGCGCCCGATGCCCGGCCCGATTTCATCGCGCCGATCTATGGCTTCATGGCCCCGGTGACGCCGCCCCCGCAGCCCCAGCCGATGTTCGCCGCGCTGGCATCGGACGATCCGCTGGTCGGCAACAGCGGGCTTGGCTTGATCGACAGCTGGAGGAAGGCAGGCGGTTCAGTGGAGTTGCACCTCTATTCAGGCGGCGGCCACGGCTTCGGCTCTCACACCAAGGGCACCACCAGCGACTTGTGGTTCGAACAGTTTATGGCCTGGATGAAGGCCAAAGGCTTGCTGCAAGCCAAGCGCTAGGTTGCTGCCGCTCAGCTTCCCGCGAAGCTGAAATCCACCATGATCTCGCCCGAGATCGCCTCCAGCGCTTCCTGCACCTGCTCCGCCGTCACGCCGTCTGGCAGCGTGATGTGGGCCTTGGCCTTGAACAGCAGGCCGCCAGACCAGGCCTCGGCCTCGGTGTCGGATGAAAAGTCCTCGATGTTGGCGCCGAGCCCTGCCAGCACCGATGTCACCTCGCGCACGATGCCGGGGCGGTCCTGGCCGACCAGTTCGATCGACAGGCTCTGGCCGGTCGCCGGTAGTTCTTCCCCGGCAAACACGATGCTGACTTGAAGCCCGCTGGCATCGACCTGCCGAACCGCCTGTTCCAGCGCGGCAAGCTGGCCGTCGGGCACGTCCGCCAGCACCGAACCGACGAACTTGCCGCCCAGCCGAGACAGGTGGCTTTCGAGCCAGTTACCGCCAGTTTCATGTACGGCGGCGGCGAGGGCTTGGGTCAGGCCCGGGCGGTCGCTGCCGAGCACGTTGAGAATGATGCGCGTGGTCATGACTTTGTCTTGCCATAGAGCGCGCGCGGCGTCACCACCTTGGCAAACACGGGAGAGAGACAATGGCGGAACGGCGCGTCGCGCTGATTCATCAGGCAGGCAGCTACTGCAATCCCGGCGTCGCGCGTAGGCTGGCGCGGTCCGGACACGATCTAGTGTTGCATGCGCCGCGCGACGGGATGGTGGAGGAACTGACGGCGCTGGGCGCCGCGCTGGAAGTGATCGACGCCGATGAAATGTCCGATCATGAGTGGACATGCAGGCCGGAAGGCGCGCAATTGCTGGTCGACCGCGCGCTGGCACGCTTCGGGCGTATCGACGCCGCAGCGCTGTTGCCGCCGCGCGGATGGTATCCCGGCTCGATCCGGGGCCGCCTTCTCGATGCGCCGGTGGAGCACATCGAGGCGATCGGCGGCTATTTCGAGACAACCGCCCACATGCTGCGCGCGGTGATCCCCGCGATGCGGGAAAGCGGGGGCGGTCAGATCCTGGTTTATACCAGCGATTCCGGCGCGCGGCCGGAAGCGGGCTGGTGCCTCTACGGCGCGGCCAGGGCCGGGCAGAACTTCCTGATCCAGGCCGTGGCGCTGGAGCATGCGGCAGATGGCATCTGCCTCAATGCGCTGGGATCGAAGAACGCGATTTCGGCGGGCTTTCCCGGCGCTCCTGAAGGCGCGGCGACGGATGAGCGGGTGATCCCGGGCGAATGGTCCCGCCACCTTGTCGCCGAAACGCCTCTGGGGAGGCTTGGCACCATGGATGAACTGGCCGCCTTCGCCACTGTGCTGCTC
>JAYRPK010000298.1:0-2564 GCA_041911195.1 Novosphingobium sp.
AATCCCAATCGCCACGTCGCCTATGGCCACGGCCCGCACAAGTGCCTGGGGCAGCACCTGGCGAACCTGGAGATGCGGCTGTTCTGGGAAGAGCTGCTCCCCCGCCTGGAAGCGGTCGAACTCAATGGCGAGCCCAGGCGGACCGAGGCGAACTTCGTCTGCGGCCCCAAGTCGGTGCCGATCGCCTACCGGCTGGGGTAGCTGGCAAGACGGCGCTCAAGAACGTCGCTTGCCACGCCGGATGCGTCGCTTCGGCAGGTATCCAGCACGGTCCCGATGAGCAGTAAGGCCGGGCCGGAACCCAATCCCGCACGAGCTGCCAGGGGCAGCAGGTCGAGCCGGGTCACGATCCGGCGCTCGTCCGGCAGGCTGGCGTTTTCGACCAGCGCAACCGGCGTATCGCCCGGCAAGCCCGCCGAGATGAGATTGCGCGACACATCGCCTGCCGCGGCCTTGCCCATGTAGATCGCCAGGGTCGCTTCCGGGTCGGCCAGCGCGGACCAATCGAGGTCGAGCGCTTCTCCCGCCCGGGCGTGGGCGGTGACGAAGACGAGCTTGCGCGCCATTCCACGCAGGGTGAGCGATGCGCCGAGGCTGGCGGCCGAAGCGCTGGCGGCAGTGATGCCCGGGCAGATCGCGACCGGCACGCCGGCGGCGCGGCAGGCGGTAAGTTCCTCCGTGGCGCGGCCGAAGATCGCCGGATCGCCGCCCTTGAGCCGGACCACGCGATCCCCGGCCAGCGCGGCATCGACAATCAGCCGGTCTATGGTCGCTTGGTCCTTCGAGTGACGGCCGGATCGCTTGCCGACATGCACCAGGCGCGCGGCCGGATCGGCGAGTTCGAGCATGTCGGGGCCGACAAGGGCGTCATGGAACACCACCGTGGCCTGGCCGATCAGCCGCGCCGCCTTGCGGGTCAGCAGTTCGGGATCGCCGGGGCCTGCCCCGACCAGCCAGACCATGCCTGCGGGAAAATCGCTCCGATTGTCCTGAAATTGACGAAGGGTCATTCCGCGGCCTCCAGTTCCAGCGATCGGAAAGAATCGAGCAGCCGGGCGATGGCCGGGCGGCATGAACCGCAATTGGTCCCCGCGCAGGTGACCTCGCCCACCGCCGGAACCGTCGCGGCTCCGGCCTGGGCGGCAGCCTCGATCTGGCGTTCGCCAACGCCATGGCAGATGCAAACGAGCGGACCGCGATCGGGGGCGGGCTGCGACGGGCGTCCGGCGAGCAATTCGCCGTAACCCGCGCCGGTCTGCCCCAGTTGGCCGGCAATCCATTCTCGCGGGGGAAGTTCGCCGCCTCGCGTGACGAAAAGCCCGGCGGCAAGTGTACCCTCGCCATCGCATACCGCGATCCGCCGCATGCCGCGCGCGAGGTCTGCGGCCTCCAGCCGTTCGCCATCGGGCAGCAGGCCATCGACGTCGACTTCGCTCTCACCGGCCAGTTCATAGAGCCAGCCGCCATCGACCCGCGCTCTGTTCCACCACAGCAACCCCTGCGGCGTCACCGGGTTCACGGTGGCCAGGAACGCCCGCCAGGCGGGCACAACCGGAGTGACGCGCGCGGGCGTGTCCTTGAAGCCCGGCTGGCCGGAAAAGGGGTCGGTCGCCTGGGCCGGCAGGCAATTGGCGCGGCCTTCGTTGCCCATCGCATCGGTCCAGTGCATCGGCACGAAGATGCTGCCCGGGCTTTGGCTTTCGGACAGGGCGACGCGAAACATGGTGCGGCCCTGCGCGGTTTCGACCCAGGCCAGGCCGCCTTGCTCAAGACCGGCCGCGCCTGCATCGGCCGGGTGCACTTCCAGCAGCGGCTCGCGCCGGTGCTGGCTCAGCCTGGGCGAAAGGCCGGTGCGGGTCATGGTGTGCCATTGGTCGCGATAGCGGCCGGTGTTGAGCCGCAAGGGGAATTGCGGGTCCCGGCGCGGTTGCGGCGGGGCGACGGTGACCAGCCGGGCCTTGCCCGAGGGCGTCGGAAATCCCGCCGCCAGGGGATGATCGCCGCCCCAGCGAAAGGGCTTCATGCCTTCGTATTCGCTTAGGCCAATGTCCGCATGGGCCATTAGATCGAGCTTGCGTCCGTGCCGCACCGAAAGCGCGGTCATCGCCGCATATTCGCGATAGACATCCGCCGGCCGTTCGAAGGCAAAGGCCTCGCTCCAGCCGAGCCTTGCGCCGACATCGCTCAGGATGCGCCAGTCTGCGCGGGTTTCGCCCGGCGACGCGAACAGGGGGCGCTGGCGGCTGATCGTCCGCTCCGAATTGGTGACTGTCCCGTCCTTCTCGCCCCAGGCGAGGGCCGGCAAGCGGACATGGGCGAAGCGGGCGGTGTCGGTGTCGGCGATGACATCGGAGACAACAACGATAGGGCAGCGCGCCAATGCCTCGCGGACAAAGGTGGCGTCGGGCATCGACACCGCCGGGTTGGTCGCCATGACCCAGAGGAACTTGATCCGCCCGTCGTGCACGGCCCGGAACATGTCCACTGCCTTCAGCCCCGGCCCGGCGCAAAGACCCGGCGCTTGCCAGAAAGTGGCGACATCGCCGCGCTCCGTCTCGGAAAAG
>JAYRPK010000299.1:0-6268 GCA_041911195.1 Novosphingobium sp.
CGATCCGCTTCATCTTCACCACCCCCGCATGCGCGGCCAGTGGGCGACAATGTCCGCACTGCCCCCGGCGATCACATCATAGCCCGCGTGCTGCGCGCCAGTGGCGCAGGCGTGGTTGGTGAGGATGCGCACCCGCGCGCCGATGGGCAGGTCGGGCAGCGCCGCGGTGCTTCCCTTGCGCAGCGCGAGGATGCCATGCTCCTGACTGGCAGAGTCGACGATGAGGTCGGCATAGGGCTTGCCCTGCATGTCGCAGACAATGCCATAGCCCTGGTCGACTGCCTGGTTCGCCGTGCCGCGATCGCGCGAAAGCGCCATCCAGCCGGCGTCCACCAGGATCCAGCCTTTCTCCGGCTTGCGGCCGATCACCGTGGCCAGCACCGAAAGGGCGAGGTCATCCAGCTTGCAGACGCCGATGCCGTGCATGACGAGATCGAAGAACATGAACACCCCGGCTCGCACCTCGGTGACGCCGTCGAGGTTGCGGGCGAAGTGGGCGGTGGGGGTGGAGCCGACGCTGACGGCGGGGCAATCGAACCCGGCGCGGCGCAGCACCTCGGCGGCGCGGACGGCCGCTGCCCGTTCCGCTTCGGCCGCCGCCGCCAGGGTGTCTGGATCGTGCAGGCTATATGATTCGCCGGCATGGGTGAGCACGCCGGCCAGTGGCACCCCGGCCTCGCGCAGCGCCTCGGCCACGCGGACCAGTTGGGGATCATCGGGCACCAGGCCGCCGCGATGGCCATCGCAGTCGACTTCGATGAAGGCCGCCGGGCAGGAACCGGCTGCCTTGCCCGCCGCGCCCAGCGCTGCCGCCTGTTCGCAGGTATCGAGCGTGACCTTCAGGTCGACACCCGATGCATGGATCCGCGCCGCGCGGTCCGCCTTGTTCGGATCGAGCCCCACGGCATATGTGATGTCGGTAAAGCCACCTTCGCGCGCGAAATACTCCGCTTCGGCCAGGGTCGAGACCGTGATCGGCCCGGGCCCATCGGGAAAGATCCGAAGCGCCGCGTCGATTGACTTGGCAGTCTTGAGATGCGGGCGCAGCACCACGCCGTGCCCGGCCATCAGCCCCATCAGGCGGGCGACATTGCGGTCCATCCGGTCGCGATCGAGGACCAGCGCCGGGGTGGGCAAACTGGCGAGGGTTTTCGTTTCGGCAATTGCCGTCATTGAATTTCCATTCCTTTTGGCATTCCTTCCGGCTGCCCTGCCGGCATATCTAGTTGATCCCAGTCGCGGTGGCACAGGATCGCCTGCCCGCTCCGTTCGCGCCGCACGGGCGCAAGTGTGTCGCACACACCGCCCAGTGCCGCAGGGCACCGCGGCAGGAAGGAGCAGAGCTGTGCCCCGCCTGCCGCCTGCGCCGCATCCGGCAGGGCGGGCGGGCGCGATGCCCCGTGGCGGGCCAGCCAGGTAGTGTCCATGTCGGGCACGGAATCGACCAGCAGGCGGGTGTAGGGGTGATGCACCTCGTCGGCGAAGCGGGCCCGGCTGGCCAGCTCCACCACGTTTCCGGCGTAGAGCACCAGGATATCGTCGCAGAATGCCCGCGCGGTGGAGATATCGTGGCTGATGAAGATGGTGGCGATGCCCAGGTCCCGCCGCAGGCTGTCGATCAGGTCGAGAATCGCGGCGGCGACCACCGTATCGAGCGCGGAAGTCACTTCGTCGCAGATCAGCACTTCGGGATCGGCGGCGAGCGCCCGGGCGAGGTTGACCCGCTGCTTCTGCCCGCCGGAAAGCTCGCTGCTGCGCCGCGATGCGATGTCCTGCGGCAGGCGGATCAGGTCGAGCAGCTCGGCCACGCGTGCTTTGGCGGCTGCGCCCTTCATCCCGTGGTAGAAGGCCAGCGGCCGCGACAGGATTTCGCCGACGCTGTGCGACGGGTTGAGTGCCGTGTCGGCGTGCTGGAAGACGATCTGCACCCGCCGCAATTGCTCACGGCTGCGCTGCGTCATGGCCGGCGGCAAGAGCTCGCCCGCCAGGCGGACTTCGCCTGTTGCCGGCGGGACCAGCCCGGCGATGACGCGGGCGAGGGTGGACTTGCCCGAACCCGATTCCCCGATCACCCCCAGCGCCGCCCCGCGCCGCAGCCGGAAGCCGACATCGCGCAGCACCGGGATCGCCGGCACGCCATCGCGCACCCGGCCATAACCAGCAGTGACTGCTGAAACCGACAGCACGGCATCGTCCGCTTCCGCCGTGTCCGGCCGCAGTTGTGGCTGCGCGGCGGCAAGGAGGGTGCGGGTATAATCGCTGGCGGGGGCGTCGAGGATCTGCCGGACCGTGCCTTCCTCGCACAGGCGGCCGTCCTTCAGCACGGCGATGCGATCGGCCACCTGGGCGACCACGGCAAGGTCGTGACTGACATAGATCGCCGTCGCCGCGCTGTGCTTCAGCGCGGCCTTGATGGTCTTGAGCACTTCGACCTGGGTGGTGACGTCGAGCGCAGTGGTCGGCTCGTCGAGGATGACCAGTTCCGGCTCGGTGATCAGCGCCATGGCCGCCATCATCCGCTGCAACTGGCCGCCCGACACCTGGTGCGGATAGCGCGCGCCGATGGTCTCGGGCGAGGGCAGGGCGAGTGAGCGGAACAGGGCAATGGCGCGCGCCTCCGCCGTCGGCCGGTCCGCCAGCCCATGCACCAGCAGTGGCTCGATGACCTGCGCCAGGATCGTGCGCGAGGGGTTGAAGGCCGAAGCGGCGCTCTGGGCGATGTAGGCGATGCGGCTGCCGCGCACTTTCGGCAGCGCTGCCTGGCTCATGCGGTCGATCCGCATGTCGCCCACCCGCATGCAATCCGCCGAGATCTCGGCCCCGAAGCGGGAGTAGCCCATCAGGGCCAGCGCGATGGTGGTCTTGCCCGAACCGGATTCGCCGATCAGCGCCAGCACTTCGCCCTTGGGAACGTCGAAGGATACCTGCTCGACAATGACCTTGCGGCCACCGCCGGGGGCATGGAGCACGATGTCGAGGCCGCGCACCTCGACCGCGCTCTCGCGTTCCGCTGCGCTCACGCCTGGCCTCCCGGCTTCAGGGCGTCGATCAGCAGGTTGGCGCCGACCGTCAGGCTGGCGATGGCGAGGGCCGGCACGATGATTGCCGGCGCGCCCTCGGTCAGCCCCGAGATGTTCTCGCGCACCAGCGAGCCGAGGTCCGCATGCGGCGGCTGCACGCCCAGCCCCAGGAAGCTGAGGCCCGAGAGCAGCAGCACCACGAAGACGAACCGCAGGCCAAGATCGGCCAGCAACGGATGGATCATGTTGGGCAGGATCTCGCGCCAGGCGATATAGGTCGTGCCTTCGCCCCGGGCGCGCGCCACCTGCACGAAATCGAGCGCGATCAGGTTCATCGCCAGCGCCCGTGCGATCCGGTAGTTGCCCGGCACATAGGTTATCGCCGCGATCGTCAACAGCAGCGGCAGCGAGGAGCCGAAGGCGGCGACCAGCACCAGTGAGAAGATCTTCGAAGGGATCGAGATCAGCGTATCCATCAGGCGCGAGATGACCTCGTCCACCCAGCCGCCCCGGATGGCCGCCACCAGCGCCAGCGAAGTGCCGATAGCAACCGCGAGCAGGGCCGCGCCAAAGGCCAGGAACACCGTGTAGCGCGTGCCCCACAGCATGCGGCTCAATACGTCGCGGCCGAGGTAGTCGCTGCCCAGCCAGAAATTGCCCGAAATGCCGGAGAACACTGACTGATCGACGAAGGCGCTGACCGGATAGGGGGCAAGCAAGGGTCCGATGAGCGCCATCAGTAGCCAGAAGACGACGAGCGCCAGGCCGAACCGGCCAGTGCCGGGCAAGGCCCGCAGGGCAGGGAGCAACCGCCCGATCATGCCCGCAGCCTCGGATTGGCGAGGATGGCGATCACATCGGCCACCAGCATCAGCGCGAGATAGGCTCCGCAGAAGATCATCGCGCAGCTCTGCAGCAGGGGCATGTCGCGGCTGGTCACGGCGTTGACCATCAGGCTGGCGAGCCCCGGGAAATTGAAGATCGTCTCCACCACCAGCGCGCCGCCCAAGAGGTAGGACAGCGACAGGGCGATCGCGTTCACCACCGGACCGATGGCATTGGGCATGACATGGAACAGGACGATCCGCCTGAAGGGAACGCCCTTGAGCCGCGCCATCTCGACATAGGGCCGGTCGAGCTGGTCGGCGACGGCCGCGCGCGTCATCCGCGCCATCTGCGCGATCACGACGAAAGCAAGGGATAGCATCGGCAAGGCCAGCGAGCGCAGCATCTCGCCCCAGCTTGCGTCCTTGCCGATCATGGCGATCGAAGGCAGCCACAGCAGCTTCACCGAGAACAACAGCACGCCCAGTGTGGCGATGAGGAATTCGGGCGTCGCGACGAGCGAGAGGGTGATTATGTTGAGCACCTTGTCGATCCTGCCGCCCCGGTTGATCGCGCCGGCAATGCCGATGGTCAGCGCCACCACCACCGAAACCAGCGCCGTTATTCCGGCGAGCATCAGCGAATTGGGCAGGCGGTCGGAAATGATGTCCTGCACCGGCATGTTGGCGACATAGGACTTGCCGGGATCGCCGGCGGCCATGGCGCGAAGCCACTCGAAATAGCGGACTGGCCCGGGCCTATCGAGGCCCATCTCGTGGCGCAGCGCCGCCACCTGCTCGGGCGTTGCGCTCTGCCCCAGGATTTCCTGCGCGGCGTCGCCGGGTAGAAGGCCGCTGATCGTGAAGATGACGGCCGAAACAAGGAACAGCGTCAGCACCGCCGCGGCCATGCGGCGCGCGATCAGCATGGCCACGCCGAGCCAGGCCGGGCGCGAGGAGGAGGGGCGCGAAGATGCCGGGCTGGCCATCAGTCCTCCCACCAGACATGTTCGGCGAAGCGATAGCCCATGAAGGCCCCCAGAGGGATCGGCCGCAGGCCCTTGAGGCGGCTGTCGAAGCCGTCGATCAGGCTTATGAAGGCCGGAATCGCCACACCGCAGCGGTCGTGAACTATCTGCTGCATTTCACCATAAAGCTCGCCGCGCCGCGCCCGGTCCGCTTCGCCGCGCGCCTCGACCAGCAGCCGGTCGAAGCGCTCGTCCTTCCAGCCGCTCTCGTTCCATTCCGCGCCGGACTCATAGAACAGGCTGAAGATCAGGTCCGCAGTCGGGCGCGGGGTGGCATTGCCGAAGGACATCGGATGGCGCATCCAATGAGTCGACCAGTAGCCATCGGCCGGCATGCGGTTCACCGCGAAATTGAGCCCCACGCGTGAGCCGTATTCCTGCAGGATCGAGGCCATGTCGACCGAGCCCTCAGCCGCCGTCGAGCAATAAAGCGGCAGGCGCACCCCGGTCAGGCCCGAGCGCTGGACATGCCAGCGCGCCTTGTCGGTATCGAGCAGGGTCTGCGGGATTCCGGCATTGAAATAGGGCTGGAACGGGGCGATCGGCTGGTCGTTGCCGATGGTCGCATAGCCTCGGAAGATGGCGCGGTGGATCAGCGGGCGGTCGATCATCAGCTTCACCGCCTGGACGAAATCCGGGTTGCCGGTGGGCATGCTGTCACGCCGCATGATCAGGTTGGTATATTGGGACGAGGGCGTCACCATGGTGCGGCACCCCGGATCGGCCGCAATGCGCCGCACCGAGCGCGGGTTCACCCCGTTGACGATCTGCACATCGCCCGAAAGCAGCGCATTGATGCGGCTTACCTCGTCGGGGATGGCGATCATCTCGATCCGCTCGAGCCTGGGACGGCCGGGGACCCAGTATTCCGGATTGCGCAGGGCCACGGTGCGGACGCCCGGCTTGAATTCGGCCAACCGGAACGGCCCGGTGCCGGTGCCATCGGGATGCGCCTGGCCCGCCTTGACGATCAGCATGTGCGGCTGGGCCAGCAAGGCCGGCAAATCGGCATTGGCGCTGGTCAGCCGGAGGATCACCCCATAGCGGCCTTCGCTGCGCACTTCGGCGAACTGGGCGGCGATGGCCGACATCTTAGAGCCGACCGCCGGGTCCTTGTGCCGCAGCAGGGAGTGGACCACATCCTCTGAAGTCAGCTCTTTGCCATCGTGGAAATGCACGCCGCGCCTCAAGTCGAAGCGCCAGGTGATGCGATCGTCGCTTTCGAACGTCTCGGCCAGCGCCGGGCGGGGGACTAGGGTGTCGTCCTCGATGCAGGTCAGCCCGCTGTAGAGCAGGAACTGGCGGGTATAGTCCGTCGAGTTGGAGGCCTTGGCCGGGTCGAGCGTGTCCGAAGTCGAGGATGATTGGGTCGCCACCCGTATCGACCCGCCCCGCG
>JAYRPK010000300.1:0-6252 GCA_041911195.1 Novosphingobium sp.
GTCATCGCCGCGATCGAGGAGATGTTGACGATGCTGGCGGGCTGGCTCTCGCGCAGCAGCGGCATGGCATGTTTGCAGCCGAGGAACACCGAGTCCGAATTGACCGCCATGGTGCGTTTCCACAACTCGTAACTGGTCGATTCGATGGTGCCGCCAAGCCCGATCCCGGCATTGTTCACCAGCACGGACAGACCGCCCAGCCTGTCGTTCGCCATGGCCATCGCGGTGATCCAGTCTTGCTCGCTGGTGACGTCATGCCGGACCGAAAAGGCGGTGCCGTCGCCGAAGGTGTCATCGATGGCGCTGGCCTGCGCGGCTGCTCCCTCGGCGTTGATATCGGTAAGCAGGACCCGCGCGCCTTGCTCGGCCAGCTTTCGGGCGATCGCTGCGCCAAGGCCCTGCGCCGCGCCGGTTACCAGCGCTGTCTTGCCCGCGACCCGTCCAGCCATCCTATGCTCCCATGATCTGCCCTGCCAGCAGCACCAGCAGCCTCGTATCGATGGCATAGCCTGCTTCGCGCCAGCGGGCCACTGCCTCGGCCATGCCTGCCAGCGGCACGCGATGGACTGTGATGTTCTCCCCATCCGTGCCGCCGCCATTGCTGACTTTCACCAGATCGCGCGCACGAAACAGCGAGTAGCTTTCGCTGACCATGCCCGGTGAGGACCAGAATTCGCCGATCAGCTCCATGCGCCCGGCGCGGTAGCCGGTTTCCTCCTCCAGCTCGCGCGCGGCGGCAATGGCGTCGTCCTCGCCGTGGTTGTCATCGCCGTCGCCGATCAGGCCTGCCGGAAGCTCGATGCAACTGCGCCCCAGCGGCACGCGGAATTGCTCGACCAGCAGCACCTGGCCCTCATCGTCCACGGCCAGGATCACCGCGGCGCGAATGTCGCGGGCGCGGCTGACGTATTCCCATTTGCCCTTGGTCTTGGCCACGACGAAGCGGCCCTGCCAGACGATCTGCTCGGATTCGGTGTGCATGAAAGGCGCCTACACAATCCGCAGGCGCGCGGGGAGGGGGATCAGACTTCGATCACCCGGTCGGGCAACTCGTTGATGTCTCCCGACGGCACGGGCAGATGCTGGGCGAGGATTGCGCCGACCTTGCCAACCGCGTCGGCCATGCCCTCGGCGAGATGCCCGGCGCGCAAGTGGGCCAGCATCGCCGCCATGGCATCGCCCCAGACGGACGGATCGACCCGCATGGCGATGGCGTCGTCGGCGACGATCTCGGCCCGGTGTTCGCGCATCGAGAGATAAATGAGAATGCCGGTGCGTCCGGAGGTGCGCTTGTCGGCCGCCGCCTTGAACAGGGTGAGCGCGCGGGCGCGGACGCGCTGATGCCGGACCATGCGCGGCACCAGCCAAAGCCGCAGCGGCCGGCACAGCAGGATCAGCCAGGTGCCGAGGAACTTGAGCATGGCAACCGTGGCCGCCACGCCAAACAGGCTGCGCGGCCCCCACTCGATTGCCCAACCGCCGGTCAGCCGGTCCCACAGGTTGAGATAGAAGGGCGCGCCCAGCGCGAGCACGATCAGCGCCACGAAAGCCACCAGGGCCGACCAGATCAGCGCGATATCGGCGTAGCTGTCCGACTGGTCGGCAACGATGGTGACGATCTCGCCGGCACTGTTGGCCTCGGCCTCGGCGACCGCCCGTGCGACCAATTTCCTGCCATCGTCGTTGAGCATGTGCCCTGTCACAGCCGTCTCCTACCAGCTTCCCGAGGCGCCGCCGCCGCCGGACGAACCGCCACCTCCGGAAAAGCCACCGCCGGAAGAACTCCCTCCGCCAGAGCCTGTTCGCGCATTGGCGAGGCCTTCCAGCACGCTCCACAGGATGATGTTGCCAATCCCGCTGGAACGGAACCGGGCGTCGCGGCGGCTGCGCACCAGGGCAGGCACGACGAAGAACAGGAAGAACATGAACGCAAAGAAAGCGATGGGAAGCCAGGCCGGATCATCTCCCTGCGAGGCGGCAGGAACGGGTTGTGCGGCGATCCGGCGGGCTTCGTCCTCGGGCAGGGTGAGCTGCTGGATCAGGGCATCGGTTCCCGCTTCGATCCCGCCGGGCATATCGCCTGCCTTGAACCTTGGAACCATGACGTTCTGGATGATCAGCGAGGACAGGCCATCGGTGACAATGCCTTCCAGCCCGTAGCCGACTTCGATCCGCAGCTTGCGCTCGGCGGGCGCGACGACCAGCAGGACACCATCGTTGCGTTCCTTGCTGCCAAGGCCCCAGGCGCGGAACAGGCGGTTGGAATAGTCGGCGATCTCATAGCCCTGCAGGTCGGGCAGCGTCGCCACCACCAGCTGGCGGCGCGATTGCGTCTCCAGCGCGGCCAGTTTCTGGTCAAGCCGGGCTTCGGCGTCCGCCGGGATGACATTGGCGGCATCGACCACTCTGCCGGAAAGCGCGGGGAAGCTGGGCTCCGCCCATGCCGGCACGCATAATCCCGTCAGCGCCAATAGCGCCGCGATCAGCAGGGCGAAGGGGCGCAATTGCCCCATGTCTAGGTCTCCCTGACTACAGCTTGCCTTCGAGACTGGGCGCGACTTCGGCGCCCGGGGTGGCGGCCTGATAGGGCACCATAGCCTCGGCGCCGCGGATCGTCGCGCCGATCATTTCGGGGAAAGTGCGCACGCGGGTGTTATAGTCGCGCACCGCCTCGTTGTAGTCGCGGATGGCGACGCGAATGCGGTTTTCCTGCCCTTCCAGCTGGCTCTGCAGCATCTGGTAGTTGGAGATGCTCTTGAGCTCGGGATAGGCCTCGACATTGGCCAGCAGGCGGCCGAAGCCCATCAGCGAGGAGGAAAGCTGGTTCTGCGCGGCCTGGAACTGCGCCATCTTGGCGGGGTCGGACAGGTCGTCGGCGCTGAGCTGGACGCTTGTCGCCTTGGCCCGGGCCTCTACCACCCCGACCAGGATGCCCTTTTCCTGCGTTGCCGCGCCACTGGCGACGGCCGCCAGGTTGGGCACAAGGTTGGCCCGCTCTTGGAAGGCGGCCTGAACGTCGGCCCATTTCGCCTTCGCATTTTCCTGGGCGGTGGGAACCGAATTGATGCCGCATCCAGCCAGGCTCATGGCGGCGAGCGCGGCAAAACCAAAACGTATCCAACGGGCAGAGAACTTGGCCATCGAAACGGCTCCCTGTTGCGCACCGGCGGCAATCGCCGGGCGTAGCACGCAAATGTAACGCATGGCGGCGGGCTTTCAAGCAGGCACCCGGCATTTGCCTGACAAGTCAATCACCTGTTGCAGTCAAGCCAAGGTAGTGGCAGCTATCCATCGGGGCTCGCCCAAAAGGGGATATCGGAGAAATAGCTATGGGAATGATCAGCGAGTTCAAGGAGTTCGTCAACCAGGGCAATGTCATGGACCTGGCTGTCGGCGTCATCATTGGCGGCGCTTTCGGCAAGATCGTCACTGCACTGACCGATGATCTCATCATGCCCCTGGTCGGCATGGTCTTTGGCAATCTCGATTTCTCCAGCAATTACATCGTGCTGGGCGGCGGCGACAAGGTGACGGCGGGAATGTCGCTGGCAAAGGCCAAGGAAGCGGGGGCAAATGTCCTCGCCTGGGGCGATTTCGTCAGCGTTGTGCTGAATTTCCTGATCCTGGCTTTCGTCATCTTCCAGCTGGTCAAGATGGCCAACCGATTGAAGAAACCCGCCGCTGCAGCGCCCGCCGGGCCGAGCGAGGTAGACCTGCTCACCGAGATCCGCGACGCGCTCAAGAAATAGCGTCAGTCACTTCACATTAAGCCAGCAGCGCCTATATAGGGCCTCGCCGGTTTCGGCCGGCTATGGCGATAAATTGCGGCGTGCAATAGGCACAGCGGACCCGGGGGCGGTACCCGGCGGCTCCACCACCTCTCTCCCTCTCGGGGGAGAAATGACGGGGCCGAACTAGGATCGACGTGTGTTGAAAAGCGTTGTTTTCGCCCGGGCTGAGTAACCCGTTCAAGGCTCAAAACTCACAAGTGCCAACGACAACGAAGCACTTGCTCTTGCTGCGTAATTCTAGGGGCTAACGCCCTGAAGTTATAAAGCCAGAACACGGTTGGACCCACCGGGTAACAGAAGCGGATTCCGGGGGCTCGGGGTGGGCCTAGCAACAGAACCACCCCACTTTCACCCGTCGCTCAATATCCCAGTGAGGCGAGGATCTTCTCGCTTTCCGCCCACAGCCTTGCGGAGGCTGCATCGTCGGCGGCGTGGGGCTGGATATCCTTCTCTTCCATTTCATAGAAGTGGCGTCCGCCGGGCAGTCCGGTTTCGGCCGCCGTCGCCATCCACACCACGGTCCTGGCGACTTCCTCCGGGGTGAGGCCGGGCGCTGCATCGCAATAGGCCTGCATGTTCTCGTCGCCATGGCTGGAGAAATTGGTGTGGACGATGCCCGGGATCAGCGATTGCACGGCAATGCCGTCCGAGGTGATGCGCTTGCTCAATTCGTGGCTGAACAGGACATTGGCGAGCTTGGCCTCGCAGTAGACGCTGCTCGCGGGAAAATCGCCCTCAAGGTGCTGGATGTCGTCCCAGTTCATGCCGCCAGCCGCCGTCAGGTAGGCAAGCGAGCTCGTGGCCAGCACGCGCACGTCGCCGGGCTGGCATTCGGCGGCAGTCGCCTTCAGCATTGGCAGCAGCAGCTGCGTCAGCAGGAAAGGGGCGAGGTGGTTGGCAGTGAAGGTTTCCTCGGTGCCTTCGCTGGTGACATAGCGCTGGTCGCGCACGCCGCCCGAATTGTTGAACAGCACGTCGATCCGCCCGGTCAGGTGCTTGATCTCCTCGGCGATGCGCTTGACTTCAGACATCAGCGCCATATCGCCGCGCAGGAAATCGATTTTAGCGTCAGGCGCGGCGGCAGCGCGGATCTCGGCTTCCGCCTCATCGCACCGCTGGGGATTGCGGCCGGTTCCGATGACGTGCCAACCTATGGCAGCGAAGGCCTTGGCGGTTTCCTTGCCGATGCCCGAGCTTGCCCCGGTGACGACGATGCAGCGGTATTCCTTGGCGGTCATGGTTCTCTCCGGGTAGTATCAGTGCGATGGAACGGCAGCGGCAACTTGCCTTGTATGCCGGCCGGTTGCGAAAAAGCACAGCGCGCCGCCCAGCGTCGCCACCGCGCAGATTATCAGGAACAGGTTGAAATTGCCGCCGCCCCGTAACGTCAGCGCGAGCACCATGGAGCCCACTGAGGCGGCAAGCCCCATCGAAGTCATCAGCATGCTGAAGACGAAGCTGTAATGGCCAAGTCCGAAGCGGCGTGAGGTGAGGATAGCCGCGACATCGGTCTCCGCGCCCTGGGCGAGGCCGACGCAGGCCATGGCCAGGGCCATCAGCCAGCGGGCATCGAAGGGCAATGCCAGCAGGGAAAAGCCGATTGCCGGAAGCCCAAGCGAGACGATCGCGACAATATGCGGCGGCACCCTGTCCAGCGCATAGCCGCCGATGAACCTGCCGATGACGACCGTGATCGTGTAAACCGACAGGACAATCGCGGCATATGCGCTGGTGGCGCCGTTCTCCATCAGCATGATGCTCATCTGCGAAGAGACGAGCGGCTGCGGGAAGTTGACCAGGAACATGCCCAGCATCAGCAGCACGAACACTGGATTGCGGCAGAATTCGCGGAACTGCGCCCAGTCCAGCCTGGGCGCGCGCGGGCGCACGGTACCGCCCGAATCGACATATTTGCCGATCAGCATCACCGCCGACACGCCGCCAATCGCCGAAAACAGCGCCATGACGCGATAGGCCGTCCGCCACCCCTCGGCATCGATCAGATGGGCAATGATCGGGGCGAAAATCGTTCCTACCAGCGGCGGGCAGGACAGCAGGCAGGCGAGCGCAATGCCGCGCGCCTTGTCGAACCGTTCGACCACCACCCGGGTCATCACCATGGTGGCGGAAAGAATGCCGATGGCATTTTTCACCGCGATGATGGCATAGAATTGGTAGATGTTGCCCGACATGAAGC
The DNA here is from genome assembly GCA_041911195.1 of Novosphingobium sp. Lineage (GTDB taxonomy): Bacteria > Pseudomonadota > Alphaproteobacteria > Sphingomonadales > Sphingomonadaceae > Novosphingobium. Next base: position 5,989 of record JAYRPK010000300.1, read on the forward strand.
TGAGCGCGAGAAAGCCGGTCGGGATCACCGAAAAGCCGATCGCCGCGGCGGCGCGCGGGCCGATCACGTCGGTTATCCGCCCGGCAATCGGCGTGCAGACCATGCCGACAAGCCCGATCGAGCCGATCAGCGCGAATTGCGCGCGGGTCCAGCCGAAATCGGCGATCAGCGCCGGGCCGAACAGGTTCATCATGTAGTGATTGAAGGCCGAACCGAAAGCGAGACCCAGCCCCGCGCCCAGCAAGTTGGTCCAATTGAGGCGAA
>JAYRPK010000301.1:0-4203 GCA_041911195.1 Novosphingobium sp.
CGCCCGCCTTGGCGATGACCGGACCGGAAGTGGCGCGAAACCCCACCCCCAGCTCGCGCGCAACGATCTGCGCCAGCGTCGTCTTGCCGAGGCCAGGGGGGCCGAAGAACAGCACATGATCCATCGCCTCGCGCCGGCTGCGGGCGGACTGGATGAAGACCGACAGATTGTCCTTGGCCGCCGCCTGCCCGACGAATTCGGCGAGCGACTTGGGCCGCAGCGCGGCGTCGGCGTCTTCCGGCTGGCGGGAGGAGGAGAGGAGGGGGTTATCAGTCATTGGAAACTACGGTTCCGATTACATTTTCGTCACCCTGAACTTGTTTCAGGGTCCCCTCGCCGCCAAAGTTCTCCCCATGCGGGACGAGCGCCAGCCTTGCGTCTACATCCTGGCGAGCTACCCTCGCGGGACGCTCTACATCGGCGTGACTTCCAACCTCGTCGGACGCCTCTGGCAGCACCGCAACCATGTCGTGCCCGGGTTCACGGCCAAGCATCATGTCCACATGCTCGTCCATTTCGAGCTGTTCGGCGACATGGAGCGGGCGATCCTGCGAGAGAAGCAGTTGAAGCGCTGGCACCGGTCGTGGAAGCTCAACCTGATCGAGGGTGCGAACCCGCACTGGGAGGACCTTGCGGTGGGGATGGGTTTGCCGCCGATAGGGGGGAATAAGGACGCACCGGGACCCTGAAACAAGTTCAGGGTGACGATGGAGGAGGGCTGGGCTTATCACCCCGCCGCCCTCTTCAGGCCGACCCGGATCAGGTCATTGAGCCCCGCCCCCTCGCCCAGTTCCTCCATGGCCCGCGCCACGGCCTCGGTGGCGACGTTGGGCTTGAACCCGAGGTTCTGCAGCGCGGACACCGCATCCGCACCGACCGATCCAGCGGGCGCGGCGGCTACGGCCGTGCCGCCGACCGAGGGCAGTGCCCCCGCCTTGTCCTTCAACTCGTTGACGATCCGCCCGGCGAGCTTCGGCCCCACCCCCTGCGCACGCGCCACCGAAGCCGCGTCGCCCGAAGCGCAGGCCCGCTGCAAATCCTCCACCGACAGAGCCGAAAGCACCGCCAGCGCCATCTTGCTGCCGACGCCCTGGATGGCTGTGAGCAGGCGAAACCACTCGCACTCGCCGCCGCTGGCGAAGCCGATCAGGCGCATGTCGTTCTCGCTGACCTGCAGTTCGGTATGCACGGTCACCTGGTCGCCGCGCAGCCCCAGCGAGGTCAGGGTTTTCGCGGAACAATGAACCAGATAGCCGACGCCGGACACGTCGATCACCGCCCAGTCGGGGCCAAAATCGTCGAGCGTGCCGGTGAGCCTGGCGATCATGGTTTGTTCCTATGGCAGCACTTGCGCCCCCGCGCCAGCCCCGCTGCGCGGTTCAGGCCTCCGCGATTGTGGGAAAGCCCGGTTCGCCGGGAATGCCGAGGCCGTTGCACAGTCGCGAGGCATAGCCATAGAAGCTCGCCGTCATCACCAGATCGAGCAGTTGCGCCTCGCTGAAATAGGAGGCGGCGGCCTGCCAGAGGGAATCGGTGACGCGGTTGGCGTCGACTGCCTCGGCGAGTTCGATGGCCGCGCGCTCCGCCTCCTCGAAATGATCGAACCGGCCATCCCGAACGGCCCGCGCCTCCTCGGCTGTAGCGCCGACGGTCTGGCAGCCGGCGAAGTGATGGCCAAACTCGAAGTCCGATTCGGCCAACGCCGACACCCGCAGGATGGCGAATTCCTTGACCCGGTGGGGCAGCCGGCTGTCGCGGTGGATGGAGTTGGCCAGCAGGTAGAAATTGTCCGCCATGGCCCGGTTGTTGGCGATGACGCGGTGCATGACATTGTCCATCAAGCCGGTGGTGCCGGGCGGCAGCGTGGTGTCGGCGATGCGGGCCATAGACGGCTTCCTCCTATGCGCGCACCATGTGCGCGTGGGCGATGGCGACGGCAAGCGCATCGGCGGCGTCCGGCCCCGCCAGTTTAACGCCGGGCAGCAGTACCTTCAGCATGGCCTGAACCTGCGCCTTTTCCGCCCCGCCGGTGCCCACCAACGCCTTCTTGACCAACCTTGTGGCATATTCGCTCACGGGCAGGCCAGCCCGCGCCAGTATCAGCAGGCAGACCCCGCGCGCCTGGCCGAGCTTCAGGGTCGATTGCGGATTTGCGTTGACAAAGACTTCCTCGACCGCGCCCTGATCGGGCGCGAAGCGCGCCACGACATCGGCCAGCTCGCGGTCGAGCGTCACCAGCCGGTCGGCCAGCGACATGGCGGGATCAGTGCGGACCTGGCCGTTGGCGATGTGAGTCAGGCGATTGCCCTGCTTGGCGATCACGCCCCAGCCGGTAGTGCCAAGGCCGGGATCGAGGCCGATGACGATCAGCCCAGCTTCTCCATCACCGCGTCGGAAACCTCGTAGTTGCCCCAGACGGTCTGCACGTCGTCATCGTCGTCCAGCACGTCGATCAGCTTGAACAGCGTCGCCGCGTCGCCCTCGCCGACATCGACCTTGAGGCCGGGCCGCCAGGCGAGCTTCACTGCCTCGGCCTCGCCCAGCGCGGGTTCCAGCGCGCGCGCGACTTCGTGGAGCACATCGATGCTGGTCCAGATCTGGTGGCCGTCCTCGTCGCTTTCGACATCGTCGGCGCCCGCCTCGATCGCGGCTTCCAGCACCTTGTCCTCGTCGCCGGCGGTGCCGGGATATTCGATCAGGCCGAGCCGGTCGAAACCGTGGCTGACCGCGCCCGATGCGCCCAGGTTGCCGCCGTTCTTGGCGAAGGCGGTGCGCACGTTGGTGGCGGTGCGGTTGCGGTTGTCGGTCAAGGCCTCGACGATGATGGCGACGCCGCCCGGGCCATAGCCCTCATAGCGCACTTCCTCGTAGTTCTCGCCTTCGCCCTTGGTCGCCTTGTCGATCGCCCGCTGGATGTTGTCCTTTGGCATCGACTGCGCCTTGGCGGCATTGACCGCCGCGCGCAGGCGCGGGTTCATGTCAGGATCGGGCATGCCCATCTTGGCCGCGACGGTGATTTCGCGGGAAAGCTTGGAAAACTGGGCCGAGCGCTTCTTATCCTGCGCGCCCTTGCGGTGCATGATGTTCTTGAATTTGGAATGGCCTGCCATGGACTCGCCGTCAGCTTGGGGTTGGGATTGGCGCCGCCCCTAGCCGAGAGCGCGGGCTTGGGCAATCGGCTCGGCAAATCAGGAAAACACGTCGCCCGAGCCCCGGCCTGCCGCGACGGCGCGATAGGCAGTGATGGCGTAGCAAAACAGCAGCAACTGGGTGAAGGCCGATACCAGCCCGAGGACCAGGTAGACCCCTGTGCCCAGCGGGCCGCCGTCGCTGCCCATGCGCACGATCATGCTCACCGCAGGCAGCAAGGCAACCAGCAGGCAAAGCCCGGCATAGCCGCCATAGATGCCCGGACGCTCACCGGTCAGGCAAGCCCAGATCATCGAAAAGGAAGGTCCCTCTCGGTCATGCGCCAGCGATACCAGCCGCACCAGCAAGGGAAACAGCGCCACACGCACCAACATTCCGATCACCCCGGAGGCCAGCGGGATCAACCAGTAGCTCGATCCGGTAGCGATGCCTGCGACAAAGGTCACCATGGCATTGGCGATCCAGGCGACGAGGAAATACAACAGGGCAAAGCCCAGCCAGGCACCGAAATTGGCCTGTCCGGCCTTGCCATCGGCCGATCCCAGCATGCGTGACAGGACGAACTGGATGGTGAAAGCGGCAATGCCCTGAAATATCAGCAGCAGGTTCAGGACCAGCCCGACCACGGCCATGCCCATCGAACTGGCCAATTCGGCAAGTTGGGCGTTGACCAGCACGGCCTGCCCGCCCGAAAGCACCATCAACACCAGCAAGGCGACCAGCGCGGGCGGACTTGACAGCACGCTGACGAAGTCCTCGGCGAAATTCCCCGGTTGTTGCTGCGCCATGACAATTCCTTCTCTTGCCGGGGAGGCTGAAGCGGCAAGGCGGCGGCGTCAAGCGCGGCATTGTGTTAACCGGTCGGCGCTATGCCTTGGGCATGACTGCCAGTCTCGCCCAGGGGCGCCCAGCCCGGATCGCCGTGCCGCAAGCGTGGCGGCAATTCGCCGCCTTTGCCCGCCGCCCCGCCTTCATCGAGCCCGCAGGGCTGCGCGCGCCGGGATCATGGCGCGTGCTGGCGAGCGTGCTGGCGCTGCACCTGGCGGTGATGGC
>JAYRPK010000302.1:0-3588 GCA_041911195.1 Novosphingobium sp.
GCCCGCTGGATCGGCGAGCCTGCTGATCCGGCCGCGCGCAATGCCGCCATCGCGCTCTACGCCGCGCTGATGGCCGACATGTCGCTCGATCTCATCGGCGCACGCGAACGCCTGCTGATAGAAGGCCGCTTCGCCCGTTCCGAGATTTTCGTCCGTGCGCTGGCGGCCTTGCGGCCCGGCACGCAGGTCTGGACCGCCAGCGAGGAAGCCGACGTCTCGTTCGGCGCCTTGCGTCTCGCCGCGCCGGACCTGCGCCCGCGCGGCTCATTGAACGAAGTCCTGCCATTGGCGGGCGACATCAGGGGATACAGGGACCGATGGAGGCAACAGCTATGACCGAGGAAAGCGCCAAGAAGGACAACTGGCGCGACACCGTCCTCGCGGGGCTCGCCAACTACATCGACGCCGGCAGCATCGTCGCCGGATCGGTGGCGCTCGGCTTTTGGCAGAAAGACTATGGCCTGTCGGACACTTTCGTCGGCCTGCTCGGCGCCTTCAGCGCCAATGCCATCTCCGCCGGCGTGGGCGCGCTGATCGGCGGCATGCTGTGCGACCGCTTCGGGCGCAAGCGGATCTACCAGTACGACATGCTGTTCTACGCCTTCGGCATGCTGTTCCTGATTTTCGCCGCGGCGCCCTGGATGCTGATCGCGGGTTTCGTGCTGGTCGGCCTCGCCGTCGGCGCGGACATCCCCGCCTCGTGGTCGCTGATCGCCGAGCAGGCGCCGGATGACCGGCGCGGGGCCCATTCCGGCGTGGCGCAATTGCTCTGGTACCTGGGGCCGGTGGCGGTGCTGCTCTCCGCCTATTTCCTGAGGGACTTCGGCATTTCCGGCGCGCGGTGGATCTTCATCCACCTTTTCGTCCTCGCCCTCGGGCTCACTTTCCTGCGCTCGCGGATGAGCGAATCGAAACGCTGGGAGGAAAGCAATGCCAGCCGCGCCAGCCGCGAGGCGAGCCATCCCTTCATCGACTGGAAGGCGCTGTTCCAGGGCCGTTATCTGGCAACCATCGCCTATCTCGCCGCGATGTATGGCCTGTGGAACCTGTGGGCCGGCTACAACGGCTTCTTCACGCCTTACTTGATCGCGCAGAACAACCTGCCCGACTGGGTGGCGACGGTGGTTCCCGCCAGCTACTTCGGCATCGGCATGGTCTCCATCTGGTTTATCTTCATGCGGCTGGCCGACAAGGTGAACCAGCGCACCCTGTTCGGCATTTCGGCGCTGATGCACGTCTTCGGCATGGCGCTGCTCGCCATATTCGGCATGCGCATCGAAGTGGTGGTGATCCATTTCATCATCATGGGCGTTGCCGGAGGCTTCGGCGCGCAGAGCTTTTTCCAGTTGTGGAGCGCCGACCAGTTCCCCACCGCCATCCGCTCCACCGCGCAGGGGCTCAGCTTCGCCATCGTGCGCATCGGCCTTGGCATCTGGAGCCTTGCCGTGCCATCGTTGGCGCGGGCGGACTTTTCAACGCTTGCCTGGATCCTTACGGGCTTCCTCGTCGCCAGCGGGGTAGTCGGCTGGATCTGGGCGCCGCGCAACGAAGGCAAGTCGCTCGAACAGCTCGAAGCGGAAAGGGGTTGAGCCACATGCATGCCGAGCAGCGCGAGCGGCTGATCCTGGAGGCCATGGCGCCGACCGGTTTCGTCAGCTACCGCGAGCTGGAACGGTTGCTCGATGCCTCCCCGGCAACCATCCGGCGCGACCTGACCCGGCTTGAAGAGCGTCAGCGGATCGTGCGCGTCCATGGCGGGGCGAAGCTGCCCGAGGAGGCAGGGCCCACGCACCTTGCCGGCACGCCCTTCGCCCAGTCGATCACCCAGAACCTTGCCGCCAAGCAGGCGATCGGCCGCGCCGCCGCGGCGCTGTGCCAGCCGGGCGAGGCGATCATGCTTGATGGCGGCACGACGACCTTTCAGATGTGTCCGCACCTCAAGGGCCTGGGCCTGCAAGTGCTGACCAACTCGCTGCACATCGTCGAGGCGCTACTGCCGCAGGCGGAAACGCAGATCCTGCTGCCTTCGGGCACGGTGTTTCGCGAGCAGAACATCGTGCTCGCACCCTCGGGCGAGGATTCGATGCCGCGCTTCCACGCGCCCCGGCTGTTCATGGGCGCGGCCGCCGTGGGGCCGCAGGGGGTGATGCAGCAGGATGTTATCCTGGTTGCCTCGGAACGCCGCTTCATCGACCGGGCCGAGCAGGTGGTGCTGCTGGTTGATAGCAGCAAGTTCGTCCAGTCCTCGGGCGCGATCGTCTGCGGCCTCGACGAAGTCGACGTGCTGGTGACCGATGCAGGGGTGAGCGAGGAGGCCAGGGCCATGCTGGCCAAGGTCGGGGTGCGGCTGATCGTAGCGGAGTGACCAGGCGCCAAGTGCCGGCGCGAGGGCTGCGCCGCGCGCGATTGCCACTGCCAAAATCAAACCAAAGCTTTGCCAAAAGCTGCGAAACGGCTTGGCAGCGGGGCTGTGAGCGCAATAGGTTGCGGCAAAGGGCAGGGTGGCGCAACGCCAGGCTTGCGCTTGATAGGTGTATCCTTTGCAGGCCTGCCAGATGCGAAACCCGGAAATCGAAAGCGAACGGTGGCGCCTTGACGACCTGGTGATCGATGCCGGGGCGCAACGGATTTTTCGCGGCGCGGACACCATCGAGCTGCCGCAGCTCTCGTTCCGCTTCCTGCTGGCCCTGGTCAAGGCGGCGCCAAGCGTGCTGTCGATCGACGACCTGATGGAACGAGTTTGGCCCGGCATCTTCGTCAATTCCGAAACCGTGACCCAGCGTGCCAAGTTGCTGCGCGATGCATTGGGCGACGATCCCAGGAACCCCCGCTACTTCGCGGTGCGCCGGGGGGTCGGCTACCAGTTGATCGCAGAGCCGGTGGCATTGGGAGCGGGCGGGACGGCGGCGAGGCGCATGGGCAAGTGGACCAGGGCCATGGCCGCGCTGGCACTGGGGCTGGCGGTCGTGGCGGGCGGCTATGGCCTGGTCCATTGGCGCAATACCCAGGCTGTGGAAGCAGCCGCGGGCCTGCGGATAGCGGTGCTGCCATTCGACAATCTCAGCAGCGATCCGGCCGATGCCTTCATCGCCAGAAGCATTCCCGAAATCGTGCTCAATCGCCTTTCGTCGGTGCGCGGCCTCACGGTGATCTCTCGCGAATCCGCGCTGCTGAACCAGTCCGCGAACGCTGATCCGAAAGCGGCGGCCGAACAGTTGCAGGCGGCCTATCTGGTCAAGGGCAGCGTGCAGCGAACCGGCCAGATGCTGCGTGTTACCTGCTTCGTCATCGACACCTCCAGCGGTGCGCGATTGTGGTCGGAGCAGTTCGACTGGCCGGTCGACAGGCTCTATGCCCTGCAGGACCGGATTGCCGAGCGAGTTACCCTGTCGCTGGAAGGCAAGGTGCGCGGACTTGGCGCGCTGCCTCCCGCCGTCGTGCCCAGCCGCAACTCAGACGCCTATCTAGCCTATTTGCGGGGCAAGGCGCTGGTCGGACGGTTCACCGTTGCGGAGACCGATGCCGCCGCCGAACAGTTCGAGCGGGCAGTCCGGCTCGATCCGCAATTCGCCCCGGCCATGGTGGCAC
>JAYRPK010000303.1:0-5205 GCA_041911195.1 Novosphingobium sp.
AAATTTTCCTAGGCAGGGACAAACAGTTTCTGACTGGCCTTATTGCCGATCCATGGCCATTGGCCCCAGCATGAGCAATCTGTCCCCTTCCCCAGGCAAGGTCTGGCTGGTTGGCGCCGGTCCCGGCGATCCCGACCTGCTGACCCTGCGCGCCGCGCGCCTGATCATGCAGGCGCGGGTGATCGTGCACGACGGACTGGTCGATCCCGCCATCCTTTCCATGGCGCACCGCGAAGCGCGGCTGGTTTCGGTCGCCAAGCGCCGCTCGAAGCATTCGATGCCGCAGGACGAGATCAATGCGCTGCTGGTCGCGGAAGCTCAGGGCGGACATGAAGTCATTCGCCTAAAGGGCGGCGACCCCTTCATCTTCGGTCGCGGCGGCGAGGAAGCGGAGGCCTGCCGCGCCGCGGGCATCGAGGTCGAGGTCGTCCCCGGCATCAGCGCGGCGATCGGCGCGGCCGCCGCCGCCCAAATCCCGCTGACTCACCGCAATGCAGCCTCGGTCGTCAGCTTCGTCGCCGGCCAGTGCAAGGGCCTGTCCGAGCAGGACTGGGCCGGGCTTGCCGGGAAGGGCCGCACCCTGGTGATCTACATGGGTGTCGCCAATGCGGAAGCCATTGCCGAGAAACTGATCGAGGACGGGCTTTCGCCGGATGCGCCGGTGGCCGTGGTCGAAAACGCGACCCGCGCGAACATGCGCGTGCTGCGCTCGCCGCTGGCCGGGCTGGCCAGACTGGTTTCACGGCAGGGGGTGAAGAGCCCTGCTCTTATCATCATTGGCGAAGTGGCCGCCGAACCGGACGGCCACATTCTTGAAATCGCGCTGGAGGCAATTGCGTGAAAATATTGACAGGGAACGATTTGAAGACCGGAGACGTCATCTGGTGGGATGGCGAAGGCTGGTCGCGCTTCATCAACAGCGCCGCCGATGCAGGCGCCGATGCCGACGTCATCCTAGCGCGTGAGAGCGCAGCCCGCCGGGTCAATGTCGGCTATGTCATCGATGGCGAGCGCACAGCCGACGGCATTCGCCCCGCCCATATCAAGGAACGCATCCGCGCGCTGGGGCCCACGGTGCGGCTCGACCTTTCCCTCAAGCCGGCCGATGCCGACGCCGCCAACTGGGTGATCTGATGTACCAGTACGACCAATACGACCAGGCCATGGTCGATGCCCGCGTCGCCGAATTCCGCGACCAGACGCGCCGCCGCATCGAAGGCCACCTTGCCGAGGACCAGTTCCGGCCGCTGCGGCTGATGAACGGGCTCTACCTGCAGCTTCACGCCTACATGCTGCGCGTCGCCATTCCCTATGGCACGCTCAGTTCGCGCCAGATGCGCATGCTGGGCGACATCGCCGACAAGTACGACCGCGGCTATGGCCACTTCACCACCCGGCAGAACATCCAGTACAACTGGATAAAGCTGGAAGAAGCACCTGATATCCTTGCCGATCTAGCCTCGGTCGAGATGCACGCCATCCAGACCAGCGGCAATTGCATCCGCAACATCAGCTCCGACCAGTTCGCCGGCGCCACTGCCGACGAGATCGTCGATCCGCGCCCCTATGCCGAACTGCTGCGCCAGTGGTCGAGCTTCCACCCGGAGTTCACTTACCTGCCCCGCAAGTTCAAGATCGCGGTGATCGCCAGCGATGTGGACCGCGCCGCCATGCGGCTGCACGACATCGGCATCAAGCTGGTCAGGAACGACAAGGGCGAGATCGGCGCGGCCTTCTATCCCGGCGGCGGCATGGGCCGCACCCCGATGATCGCGCCTTGCATCAACGAATTCGTGCCGATCGACCAGCTGGTGACCTACTGCGAGGCCTGCCTGAGGGTCTACAACCGCTACGGCCGGCGCGACAACAAGTACAAGGCGCGGATCAAGATCCTCGTCCACGAACTCGGCGCGGCGGAATATGCCCGCCAGGTCGAGGAGGAATTCGCCCACCTGCTCTCGCAGGGAATCGAGCCGCCATTGGCCGAGCTGGAGCGGATCAAGGCCCATTTCCCCGATCCCGCCTTCGAGGCCGGCGCGCCGGACGCGATCGACCGCTCCGATCCCGACTTCGCGCTATGGGTGGACCGCAACTGCCATGCCCACAAGCAGCCGGGCTACATCATCGCGACGGTCAGCCTGAAGCCGGCCGGCGGCATCCCCGGTGATGCAACTTCCGACCAGATTCGCTTGATGGCGGACCTCGCGCGCGAATACTCGTTCGACGAGCTGCGCGTCACCCATGCCCAGAACATCGTCTTCCCGCATGTCCGCAAGGCCGATCTTCCCGCCCTGTGGCAGAAGCTCGAGGCGGCGGGCCTCGGCACGGCCAATCTCGACCTCATCGGCGACATCATCGCCTGCCCGGGGCTCGACTATTGCAGCCTCGCCAATGCCCGCTCGATCCCGATCGCCCAGAAGCTGTCCGAGCGTTTCGCCGGCGGCAAGGAGGCCGAGATCGGCGAGCTCAAGCTCAAGATCTCGGGCTGCATCAATGCCTGCGGGCATCACCATGCCGGCCACATCGGCATCCTCGGCGTCGACCGGAAGGGGGTGGAGAACTACCAGCTCCTGCTCGGCGGCTGCGAGGGTGCGGATACCTCGCTGGGCCAGATCACCGGCCCGGGCTTCGACGAGAACGGCATCGTCGACGCGGTCGAAAGGGCGACCGGCGTCTATTTGAGCCAGCGCAAGGAAGGCGAACGCTTCCTTGATACTTACCGCCGCATCGGCATGGCCCCGTTCAAGGAGGCGATCTATGAGTGAGACCCAGCTTCGCTTCCGCGACGACGAGCCGGTGGCCGACCCGGCTGTGACAGTCGACGCCTTCGGCAGCCAGACCAATGCCGCCGCTGTCCGCATCGAGCCGGGCGACGATGCCCGCGACCTGCTACCGCATCTGGCTCGGCTGCGGCTGGTCGAAGTCAACTTCCCGGTGTTCGGCGACGGGCGCGGCTATTCCGCCGCTCGGATCCTGCGCGAGGCGGGCTATGCCGGCGAACTTCGCGCCGTAGGCGATGTGCTGGTCGATCAGCTCGCGGCCATGCGCCGCTGCGGGTTTGACAGCTTCGCACCGCAAGTGGCGCTCGACCCGGCCGATGCAGAGGCGGCGCTTGCCCGCTGGCCTGACGTCTACCAGGCGGCAGCGGACGCGCGCCAGCCGATCTGGGGCATTCGCCATGGAATTGGACGGCATGGCTGAAATGTCCAGGGAACGTGCGGTCGACCGCATCGACACCGGCCCTCGCTTCCGCGAGGCCGATGCGGTGCGTCTCAACCGCCTGTTCCATGGCAACGATACCCATGAAATGCTGGTGAGCGTGCTGGAAAGCGGGCTTGCCGGCGATGTTGCGGTGGTTTCCAGCTTCGGTGCGGAGAGCGCCGTGCTGCTGCACCTGGTCGCCGCGATCGATCCGGCGATCCCAGTGCTGTTCCTCGAGACCGGCAAGCACTTTCCCGAAACGCTGGCCTACCGCGATACCCTGGTAGCGCGCCTCGGCCTCAGGGACCTGCGCAACCTGACGCCCGATCCCGAGGTGCTGAAGGCGAAGGACGAAAGCGGCCTGCGCTGGTCCTACGATCCCGACGGCTGCTGCGAGTTGCGCAAGGTCGAGCCGCTGGCCCGCGAACTGGCGCATTTCGATGCCTCGATCACCGGGCGCAAGAGCTTCCAGTCCAGCCTGCGCGCCAACCTGCCGCGCTTCGAGATCGACAATTCCGATGCGCAGGGCCGGCTCAAGATCAACCCGCTGATCGACTGGTCACCCGAAGTTATCGCCGCCTACATGGCCGAGCATGACTTGCCGTCGCACCCGCTGGTGGCGGAAGGCTATCCCTCGATCGGCTGCTCGCCCTGCACCAGCAAGGTGGCCGAGGGCGAGGACGCACGCTCGGGCCGCTGGCGCGGCTGGGACAAGACCGAATGCGGCATCCACGTACCAGGCGCGCCAGACGATGGCGAATTGCCGCCGGGTTACGATCCTGTTTTCTGACTTGATTTCCCGCAATTGACGCGGCCGCCCGATCAGGCAAGACCTCTCCCTTCGAAGGGAGATGGACGATGAAACTGGAATCGATTGCACTGCATCACGGCTACGAGACCGATCCGACGACAAATGCGGCGGCGGTGCCGATCTACCAGACCACGTCCTACACCTTCGACAGCACCCAGCACGGCGCCGACCTGTTCGACCTCAAGGTGACGGGTAACATCTATACCCGCATCATGAACCCGACCACTGCCGTGCTGGAAGCGCGCGTCGCGGAGATGGAAGGCGGCATCGGCGGCCTGGCGCTCGCCTCGGGCATGGCGGCGATTACCTATGCCATCCAGACCGTGGCTGGCGCGGGCGACAACATCGTGTCGGTCTCGCAGCTCTATGGCGGCACCTACAACCTGTTCATGCACACCTTTCCGCGCCAAGGCATCGAAGTGCGGATGTTCGCCGATGGCGATTTCGCCGCACTGGAAAGCCTGATCGACGCCAGGACCAAGGCGGTCTTCCTCGAATCGATCGGCAACCCGGCAGGCAACATCGTCGATATCGAGAAAGTCGCGGAGATCGCGCACCGGCATGGCGTGCCGGTGATCGTCGACAACACCGTGGCGACGCCATACCTGTGCCGCCCCTTCGATTTCGGCGCGGACATCGTCGTCCATTCGCTGACCAAGTACATCGGCGGCCACGGCACCACCATCGGCGGGATCATCGTCGATTCGGGCAGGTTCGACTGGGTGGCCAACAAGGAGAGGTTCGCGGTGCTCAACGAGCCCGATCCTTCCTATCACGGCGTCGTCTATACCGAGGCGCTGGGCCCGGCGGCCTATATCGGCCGCGCCCGCGTCGTGCCCTTGCGCAATACCGGTGCGGCCCTGTCGCCGCACAGCGCCTTCCTGATCCTGCAGGGGCTGGAAACGCTGGGCCTGAGGATGGAGCGCCATTGCGAGAACGCGCTCAAGGTCGCGCGCTATCTCAAGGCCCATCCCAAGGTGAAATGGGTGCGCTACGCCGGGCTGGAGGACAGCCAGTACAATGCGCTGGCCAAGCGGCTGACGCGTGGCCAGGGCTCAGGCATCCTCAGCTTCGGCATTGCCGGCGGCAAGGAAGCGGGTGGCCACTTCATCGATGCGCTGCAGATGATCCTGCGGCTGGTGAATATCGGCGATGCCAAGTCGCTGGCCTGCCATCCCGCCTCGACCACTCAC
>JAYRPK010000304.1:0-4071 GCA_041911195.1 Novosphingobium sp.
CAGGGCGCTGTTTGTCGGCACGGATCCGGGCGGTTCGCCGTCGATCGATCGCGCCTTCGCCGTCGCGGAAGGCGAGGCAGTGGCGCTGGTGCGCAACGGCCATACGAATGCCGGCGAAGACTTCCAATCCTTCAGCCTGTATGCGCAAAACTTCTCCGGGCTGCGCCAGGTCTATCCGGACCTGTTTCTCTATTCGGTCACCGTGCCGGGCAGCGGCAAGTGCGCCGCGCCGTTCCACCGCCAGACGCTGGATACATTCCGGCCCCTGGCGAGCCGCCATGGCGGCCACGCCGATATCGCCGTAAGCGTCACCGAAGCGGTCGAATGCAATATCGGCGATGCACGGCCGGTTTCGGTCCGCAAGTTCCCGTTCACCCTGGCGTGGAACGGGAGGCACTATGTCGGAAGCTCTCCGGCGCTCGATCGCATCAATAGGGGGAGGATGGGACAATGATGAAACGCACGGCCGCACTTCTGGCCACACTGGCCTGCACCGGCGCTGCCGCGCCGGGGCCTGCCTCTTGCGATACCTCGGGCTGGGGCGCCACCGCGCGAACCGTGGTGCGCGCCGCACCTGCGCCCAATGCGCGCATGCTGGCAAGCATACCGCATCGCGCCGCAAGGGAACGCGGTGAGGACATCAACGGCACATTCCCTGAATTCCATATCAATGCGGCCAGGAACGGCTGGTTCCGGATCGATCACGTCAGCTATGGCGACTATGGCGATCCCGCACCCTTGCGCGCACCTTTCGCAGGTCAGGGCTGGGTACACGGCAGCCAGATCGGCGGACAGCTTTGCGGCGGCGAGCGGTTCTATACCGGACCGTCCGAACGTGCGCGCTCGCGGCCCCTGCCCGCCGCGGCGGATGCAGTCCGGATTCGCAGCCTGCTCGACTGCCGGGGGAACTGGGTCAAGGTCAATTCCGATATCGGCACCGGCTGGGTACAGGCCTTTTCCAACAACCAGGTCACGACCTGCTCCTGAACGGTCTATAGTCTGTTTCAGTTAAACTGAAACAGGTGCGGCACTGGCCCACTCCCCCTCCCGGCCACCCAACGGAATTGTATGCTCTGGGTGGCCGGGAGGGGGAGTGGGCCGGTGCCGCTTCCACGTCAGTGGAACAGACTCTAATCCTCGCGGTCCAGTTGCCTGAGCACTTCGGCGATGGCCTGCGGATCGCTGGCAAAGGCCAGATGACCGCAGCGCAAGGCCACCTCCCGGTCCCGCTCTTCGCGCTTTCCGCGCGCCGCCCGGGCCGAAACCACGCCATCGCGCGGGCTCCACAGCGCCACTGTCGGCACCGGAGGCTTGGCGGTGAAATCCGCCTCGATCGGCGGCGCATCGACGCGATGGCCAGTAATCAGCTGATAGGCGCGCCAGGCATTGTTGGCATGACGGTCTCCGGAAAACGGCGTGCCCATGGTGACGACCAGGCTGACATCGCCCGGCTGGCGGCGGGCCAGCTCGCGGGCGAACAGGCCGCCCAGGCTCCAGCCGACCAGCGCGACCGGCGCCTCGGCCACATTGGCCAGATGCTCCAGACGATCCTGCAGGAAGGCAAAATTCTCAACCGTCGGGCCCAGGTTCCAGCCCAGCCCCCAGTGGTGCACGTCATGGCCGGCGCAGGTCAGTGCACGCGCCATGCGCCGCATGCGCACCGGATGCGAGCCGAAACCCGGCAGCAGCATGACCGATCGCGCCCTCGTCGCCTTGTGCTCGGGCAACGGCGCAAGACTGCTGCGGCTCAGCCCGCCCAGTTCGCCCAGCAACAGCCTGAGCGGCGGGCCACAGACCCCTTGCGGAGCAGGCTGGCGGGCCAGTTCCGCCCGCCGACTCGCTTCGCGCCAGACCGCGCCGCCTTTTTGCAGGGCCAAATCCCGAAGCGAATCGATCCGTGTCATTCGCCCAGGATATTCAGCAAAAAGTTACGCAGCCTGAACAGCTTCCAACCTATGCCCCAGCCGCTCGGTACCCATGATCGTCGTGCGGTGCATCATGCGGCCGCAATCCGCCTCGTAGGGCACGACCCGGTGCATCAGGCCGCAATTGTTCCACACGACGAAATCGCCCTCCTGCCATTCGTGGCTGTAGGAGAAATCGGGCTGCCCGCACCATTCCATCAGCCGCGCGATCAGCGCGCGGCCATCGGGCACCGACATGCCGATCACTTCGTCGGCATGATAGCCCAGCACCAGCGACTTGCGCCCGTTCGCCTGTTGCCAGACCAGCGGGTGGACCATTTCGGCGGCCATCGTCCGGTAACGCTCGCGGCGCTCCTCGGGCATGTCGACATAGAGCGGGCGCATCGAGGCCATGATGCGGTGGATCACCTTCAGCCCCTCGATCTCGCGCTTCTGACTTTCCGGCAGGTTTTCCCAGGCAGCGACAGTGCTGCAGAACTGGGTCTGGCCGCCAGTGGGCGATAGGCGGCGCGCCGAAAGCATGGTCGCCTTGGGCAGCGGCTGGTCGATCGTCACCCCGTCCATGTGCCAGAACCAGGTGCCATAGACATAGTCCGGCTCGGAGTTGAATTCCTTGTCCAGCGTGATCTTGTAGAGCTCGCTATCGTCCTTGTTCTCGCCGCCGGGGACAGTGCCGGTGAACTTCACCCGCTCGCCGAACTTGTCGGTGAAGGCGAGCTGTTCGGCGTCGGTCAGCTCGGCGCGGGGGAACACCAGCACGCCCCGGTCCTCCAGCGCTTCCTTGCAGTCGGCGACGACATCGTCGTCGCACAGGTGCGCCTTGTCGACGTGGACAATGCCGCCGATGTGCGGCTTGATCTTCTCGATGGTGAACTTGCTCATGTACCTCTCGTGCGCTGCTTGTTGCCTTGCATAAGCCGCCGGCCCGAAAGTGCCGGCGATCTCCCGATATGACCGAGGCGGATATCACGGTTGAGGGAGCCCTGCCAATCGATTGCCCGCAAGGCGCGCATTGAGGCGAGCGAAAATTCGGTTCGGCGCACGTGAAGAACGCCTGGACGGACGATTCGTTCAGCTCCCATGCATGTGGATCACGCAATGAAGCGCGTCATAACGTCCCTCCGCTTGCGAGGGGTCGCGCAGGGCAGAACAGGCGAGGCCGGATCCTCGCAAGGTGGCGGGACACTACACCAGGAGGTGCCTATGTCCGCCTATCGCTTTCACAGCAGCCCAGCCGACAACTGGACCCAGCCGCGCCCGCATCGCGACGCATCGTTGCGTCACATGACCCACGGCCCCATCCGCCCGATGGACGAGGAGCGTGGCCTGCTGGCCCGGCTGTTCCGGATTGGCTTCTAGCCTCAGGAAATCTGATCGACCCCGGCGACCGTCGTGCGATGCATGCACCGCTTGGAATCGTCGGCATAGGGCAGCGCGCGGTGCAGCGTCGCCGTGTTGTCCCAAATCGCGAGATCGCCCTCGCTCCAGGTGTGACGGATGGTGAGGTCGGGCTGGCCGGCCCATTCCAGTAACCGCGCGAGCAGCGCCCGGCCCTGCCCCTTGGGCATGCCGACCACCCAGTCGGCATGGCAGCCCAGCAACAGCGCCTTGCGTCCGTCGGGCAGCGTCCAGACCAGCGGGTGCTCGTGCGTCAGTTCGCGGCGGATCGGGTTCAGTTCCTCAGGGTCCATGAACGGCCGCACCGCAGCGCGCACGGTGTGGACCACGCGCAGATCCTTGTACTTCTCCTTCTCGGCCGCAGGCAGCTTGTCCCAGGCGCCAACGGTGCTGCAGAACTCGGTCTCGCCATCCTTTTCGGGCGGCACCCGGCAGGAAAGGATGGTGTACTTGGGCGGCGGGTTGGGCGTGGTGATTCCGTCGCCGTGCCAGAACATCGACCCGTAGACATATTCGGGCTCGGAATTGACCTCGGGATCGAGAGTGATCGTATAGACATCCTGCGCCGAGAAATCGCCTCCCGGCGCGGTGCGGGTGAAATTGATGCGGTCGCCCAGGTTGTCAGTGAAGCGAAGCTGCTCCTCGTCGGTCAGGTTCATCTTGGGGAAGACCAGCGCGAGGTGCTTGTTGAGCAGTTCGATGACCTTGGGGGCAAAGGCGGGATCGAGCAGCGTCTCCCTGTCCACCC